>NZ_DFTP01000067.1:237-9068 GCF_002381585.1 Marinimicrobium sp. UBA4209 | reverse complement strand
CGGATTAGGCCAAAGGCCGTAATTCGACAGACTCTCAAGGTTTGCAGCTCATTGTCGGATTACGGCCTTTGGCCTAATCCGACCTACCAAGGGGTTGCACTTCTTTTATATTATACTATAATACCAACTATCCAAAGGCGAGCGGGAAATTGGGCCCGTTTGCCGGAGTGACGGTAATCTCTCCTCCAACGACATTACCGGGGTTCATTTGGATTCTCCTTAAGGCTTGGGAATCGCTGAAGTTGACAGGCAGTTCAGTGGTTTCGTGTCTCTCACTCGATGTTGGTTGATATCGAGGTCTCCCTCGCCTCTGTACCGAAAGGTCCAGAGGCTTTTTTTATGGAAGAAAAATCTTTCATAATGTAGTATTATCTGATAATCCCTTTATTGAACTTTGTTGACTAACACGCTACCTTTGCAGGCTTAACGTCAAACCTTAATAACATGGATCCCTGCTATGGCCGTATTTGAACGCAACTTCAACCTTTCCCAGCGTATGACGCAGGAGCTGGGCAAGGCTATCGTGTGCGGTGTTTACCCCAAGGATGAAAGCCTGCCGACCGAGGCGGAGCTGTGTGAACAGTTTGGCGTGAGCCGCACGGCGGTGCGCGAGGCGGTCAAAATGCTCTCGGCCAAGGGGTTGATCTCCAGCCGCCCCCGACAGGGCATACGGATTCTGCCCGAGCAGGAGTGGAACATCTTTGATTCGGACCTGCTGCGCTGGTCTTTGGAAGGTAACCCCTCGCTGCGGGTGCTGCGTGAGTTTCTGCAGATGCGCATTGCCATCGAGCCGGAAGCGGCGTCGCTGGCGGCCCGGTTTGCCGACGATGCGGCCATTGATGCGATCGGCGAGGCGCTCGAAGGGATGCGCGATGCCAAGACCAAGCCGGAAGAGGGGCTTCAGGCGGACATCAATTTTCACGTCAGTATCCTGTTCGCGAGCAAGAACCGCTTCTACATTCGCCTGCGTGACTTCATTCAGACCGCGCTGAACGTCAGTATTCGCCACACCAACGTGATCAAGGGCGACCAGGACGCGATCATCGATGACCATGCGAAGGTCTATAACGCTATCCGCAACCGCAACCCGGAGCGGGCCAAGGCGGCCATGCTGCTGCTGATTGACGAGGCGCTGACCTTTATTGAGGAAGAGCTGGCCGAGGCCGGCGAAACCATCCCCGAGCCGCGCTGAGCTAGGCCGCTCCTACACGACCAATTCTGGGGCGTTAGTGGCAAACTGTGCTAAGATGCGCGCAGTTTGAGAATCCACGAGGCCCCGTGCCATGCACTGTCCTTTCTGCGGCGCTGAAGATACCAAAGTTGTCGATTCCCGCCTGGTGGCCGAAGGCGATCAGGTTCGTCGGCGCCGGCAATGCCTGTCCTGCAATGAGCGGTTTACTACCTACGAGGTGGCCGAGCTGGTGATGCCCCGCATCATCAAGCAGGACGGTACCCGTGAGCCTTTTGATGAAGCCAAACTTCGGGCCGGCCTGCTGCGGGCACTGGAGAAGCGCCCGGTGAGCATCGAATCGATCGAGTCGGCCATCAACCAGATCAAGCACTTTCTCCAGGCCACCGGCGAGCGCGAAGTTCCCTCGCTGAAGGTGGGGGAAAAAGTCATGGAAGAGCTGCGTAAGCTCGACGAAGTGGCCTATGTGCGCTTCGCCTCCGTATACCGTCGCTTCAAGGACCTCAACGAATTCCGCGAGGAGATCGATCGCCTGGAGCGTCACGAGCCTGAGTTCCAGGAGCCAAAGGCCCACGAACCTCAAGACAAAGTTTAACCGCATGCCCCTATCGGACCTCGACAGCCAGATGATGGCGCGCGCCCTGCGTTTGGCTGAGCGCGGCCTGTACACCACCACGCCCAATCCACGGGTGGGCTGCGTGATCGCCCTCAAGGGTGAACCAATCGCCGAGGGTTGGCACCGGCGGGCGGGCGAGGCCCACGCCGAAGTCAATGCCCTGGCGGACGCCGGTGCACGGGCGCAGGGGGCAACGGCTTATGTCACCCTGGAGCCTTGCAATCATACCGGTCGCACCGGCCCCTGCAGTCAGGCGCTGATCGATGCGGGTATTACCCGGGTGGTTTTCGGGATGGAGGACCCCAACCCGAAAGTCGCCGGAGAGGGACTGGAGCGGCTGCGTGCCGCCGGTGTTGAGGTGGACGGTCCGCTGCTGGAAGAGGAGATCCGGGCGCTGAATCCGGGCTTTATCAAGCGCATGGAGCGCGGTCTGCCCTGGGTGCGCTGCAAATTGGCCATGAGCCTGGATGGTCGCACCGCCATGGCCAGTGGCGAAAGCAAGTGGGTGACCGGCCGCCGGGCCCGGGAAGACGTGCAGCGCCTGCGCGCCCGCAGTTGCGTGATCATCAGTGGTATCGATACCGTGCTGATAGACCAGGCCGCACTGACCGTGCGTGCGGACGAATTGAAACTGGATGACGCGGCGGCGATTGCCGAGCGCCAACCGCTGCGGGTGGTCCTCGACTCCCGGGGCCGAATGACCCCCGATGCCCCGCTGCTTCAGCATCCGGGGCCGGTACTGCTGGTTCATGGTGGTGACGTCGCCGATACCGGCTGGCCGGCGCAGGTGGAAACCCTCGAGCTGGCGGGCCGTGACGGACGCATTGACCTGACCGCGCTCCTGCGCGAGCTGGCCCGGCGGGAGTACAACGAAGTATTGGTGGAGTCCGGGGCGACCCTGGCGGGTGCGTTTCTGGGGCAGGGGCTGCTCGATGAGATGATCGTCTATATGGCACCCAAGCTGCTCGGCAGCAACGCCCGACCCTTGTTCCAGTTGCCATTGGATTCCATGGCGGCCCAGTTGCCGCTGAAAATTCACGACATCCGGGCCGTGGGCCACGATTGGCGCATTACCGCCAGCCCGGATCCGGAGGGTTGATAGGCAGAGCCCAGTCCAGAGTTTGCGTAGGTCGGATTAGCACGCAGTGCGTAATCCGACTATTGACGCTCTGACGCACCTTTGTCGGATTACGCGCTATGCGCTAATCCGACCTACGTATTGAGAAGCAAACTATGTTTACGGGAATTATCGAAGCCAAAGGCCGCGTCGCCCGCCTCGAACCCAAAGGCGGCGATCTGCGCCTGTTGATCGAAACCGGCGATCTGCCTTTGGCGGACGTCCAGTTGGGCGACTCCATTGCCACCAACGGCGTCTGCCTGACCGTGGTGGACCTGCCGGGCAGCGGCTACTGGGCCGATGTGTCCGGGGAAACCCTGGCATACACCACCATTGGCCAGTGGGCCACCGGCCAACCGGTGAATCTGGAGAAGGCCCTGACGCCCACCACGCGCCTGGGTGGGCACATCGTCAGCGGCCACGTCGATGGGGTCGGGGAGGTGGTCGAACGCCACGGGGATGCCCGCTCCGAGCGCTTTCGCATCAAGGCGCCGGACAACCTGGCCAAATACATTGCCCATAAGGGCTCAATCACTGTGGACGGCACCAGTCTCACGGTGAACAAGGTCGAGGGGGCGGAGTTCGAGTTGAATATTGTCCCGCACACCCTAAAGTGGACCATCATGGACAGCTACCAGCCCGGCACCCGGGTCAACCTGGAGGTGGATGTGCTGGCACGCTACCTGGAACGGCTATTATTGGGAGAGAAGGCCGCCGACACGAGCGGCGGTGTCACCCTGGATTTTCTCGCCGAGCACGGCTTCACCGGCCGTTGAATGGCAGACGCCGGGCCATTGGCCCGGCTACTGATTGAAGGCACCTCTTTTAACGAAGGTCATTATGGAACTGAACACGCCGGAAGAACTGATTGACGACCTGCGTCACGGCAAGATGATCATCCTGATGGATGACGAAGATCGCGAGAATGAAGGCGACCTGATCATGGTGGCCGATCAGGTGCGGGCGGAGGACATCAACTTCATGTCCACCCACGCCCGGGGCCTGATCTGCCTGACCCTGACTCCGGAGCGCTGCCAGCAACTGGGCCTGCCCCTGATGGTTTCGGATAATCAGGCCCGCTATTCCACCAACTTCACCGTCTCCATCGAGGCGGCGGAGGGGGTCACGACCGGCATTTCGGCGGCGGACCGGGCGCGCACCGTGCGGGTGGCGGTCAGTGCCGACGCCAAGCCCCGGGATATTGTTCAACCCGGGCATATCTTTCCGATCATGGCCCAGCCCGGTGGCGTGATGAGCCGCGCCGGGCACACCGAAGCCGGCTGCGATCTGGCCCGCCTGGCGGGATTTGAGCCGGCGGCGGTGATTGTCGAGATCATGAATGCCGATGGCTCCATGGCCCGCCGCCCGGACCTGGAAGCCTTTGCCCAGACACACAACCTGAAAATCGGTACCATAGCGGACCTGATTCACTACCGCTCGGTAAAGGAAAAAACCGTCGAGTGCATCAACCGTCGCCAGGTGGACACCGAGTACGGCCCCTTTGAGCTGCGCACCTATCGCGATCTGGCCCGGGGTGACCTGCATTTTGTCATGCTCAAAGGGCATGTCGATCCGGCGGAGCCCACCTTGGTGCGGGTTCATGTCATGGACGTGGCGAAGGACCTGATTGGTCTCAAGCGCCCCGGCGATGCCGGCAAGCACTCCTGGAATTACCGCGATGCGCTGAAAACCATCAGCGAGGCCGGGCAGGGGGTGCTGGTGCTGATCTGTCACGACGAAAGCACCGCCCAGGTAGAAGAGAGCATCGACTGGATGCTCTCCGGTAAACAGCCGGTGCGCAGCCCGGATCAGGTGTACAAACAGGTGGGTACCGGCTCCCAGATCCTGCGGGATCTGGGGGTGCGCAAGATGCGCCTGATGTCGGCGCCCATGCGCTTTACCGCCCTGTCCGGGTTCGACCTGGAAATTGTTGAACATCTCGAGCCGGGCAGCCAGTAGGGCAGCCGGGCCGGAACACGATCAATCGATTGAAGAAAGAGAATCCTCTATGAGTCAGATCAAGGTTATTGAAGGCGATTTCGCCGCAAGCGAAGGCCGCTACGCATTGTTGGTCAGCCGCTGGAACAGTTTTGTGGTCGAAAGCCTGAAAGAGGGCGCGCTGGACACCCTGCGTCGCCACGGTATCAAGGACGATCAGGTCACCATCTACTACGCCCCCGGCGCGTTTGAGTTCCCGTTGGCCGCCCAGCGCATTGCCGCCAAGGGTGAGTTCGACGCGATCATCGCCCTGGGTGCGGTCATTCGCGGTGGTACGCCGCACTTCGATTACGTCGCCGGTGAATGCACCAAAGGTTTGGCTCAGGTATCCCTGAACGCCAATGTGCCGATCACCTTCGGGGTGCTGACTGTCGACACCATCGAGCAGGCGATTGAGCGCTCCGGTACCAAAGCGGGCAACAAGGGCGTGGAAGCCGCCACGACCGCGCTGGAAATGGTTTCACTGCTGGGAAGAATCTGATCATGGCCGATAGCAAAGCCCCCACACCGGCCGCTCGCCGCAAAGCGCGCCACTACGCCATGCAGGGTCTGTATCAGTGGCAGATGGCCGGCGCGAACCTCAATGCCATCGAGGCGGAGTTTCGCACCGATAACGACATGACCAACGTCGATGTCGACTACTTCCACGAGCTGCTGCACGGTGTGCCGCAGTTTCTGGGCGAAGTGGAAGCGGTATTTACGCCGCACCTGCAGGAGCGCAGCTCCGACGAGCTGGACCCGGTCACCCAGGCCCTGCTTCGCCTGGCCTGCTACGAGTTCAAATACCGGATTGATGTGCCCTATAAAGTGGTCATCAACGAAGCGGTATCCCTGGCGAAAAAGTTCGGCGCGGCAGAGAGCCACAAGTTCATCAACGGCGTGCTCGACAAGGCCGCCAACGATATCCGGGCCATCGAAAAACGCGCCTGATTGCGGTGGGAATCGGTGGATGACGGGGCTTTGCCCCTTATCCACCCTACCATGACCTTGGCACGTTCGTTCCCGTAGGGGCAGAGCGCAGCGAACAAACTGGGCATCCACCATAACTCACCACCACTAAACCTTACTCCAAACCGACTCAAACCATGGGTGAATTCGAACTGATCCGCCACTACTTCCAACAACACAGCGCCGAGTCCACCCCGGCGTCGGTGCTGTTGGGCGTGGGCGACGATGCCGCCTTGCTGCAACCCCCGGCGGGAGAAGCGCTGGCGGTCTCGGTCGATACCCTGGTCAGCGGCGTTCACTTTCCGGACGATGCGCCCGCGGAGGAAATCGCCCAGCGGGCCCTGCGGGTCAACCTCAGCGACCTGGCCGCCATGGGGGCGACGCCGCTCTGGTTTACCCTGGCGCTGACCCTCCCCGAGGCCTCCGATGACTGGCTGCGGGATTTCAGCCGCGGCCTGTTCGAAGTGGCCGAGGCTTATGGTATTTCTCTGGTCGGCGGCGATACCACCAAGGGGCCGCTGACCATTACCGTTCAGGTGATGGGCTCGGTAGCGCCGGGGCTGGCCCTGCGTCGGGACGGCGCCAGTGCCGGGGATTATGTGCTGGTCACCCACACGCTGGGAGACTCTGCCGCGGGCTTGGCGAGCCTGCAAGGGCGTCTGGAAAAGGCGGTCAGTGAGGATGTCAGCGCTTACTTACAGGAGCGCTATTGGCGGCCCACGCCCCGGCTGGAAGCCGCCGCGCAACTCGCGGGTATCGCCAGTGCCGCGCTGGATATCTCCGATGGCCTGCTGGCCGATCTGGGGCATATCTGCGCGGCCAGCGACCTGAGCGCCGAGCTCTTTATCGAAGAACTGCCCCTTTCGCCAGCGCTGCAAAATGCCACCAGTCTGGATCAGGCCCGCCAGTGGGCGCTGACCGGCGGCGATGACTACGAGCTGTGCTTCACGGTACCGGAGAGCCGGATGCCCGAACTGGGCGCCCTGATCGGCACCGGTGCCCTTCAGGCCACCGTAGTGGGTCGCCTTGGAACCGGTAGCGGCGTACACTGCACGCTGCACGGCGAACCCTACGATTCACAACAAAGCGGCTATACCCATTTCTGATGTCCAAGCCTGAATACCCCAGCGTCGCCACCGTCCTGCGCAACCCGGACCACCTGTTTGCCTTTGGTTTTGGCAGTGGCCTGCTGCGTCCGGCCTCCGGTACTTTTGGCACGGTGGCGGCCATTCCCATCTTCTGGTTGATTCAGGACCTGTCCGTACCCATCTATTCACTGTGGCTGATCGTGACCTTCGCCATGGGCGTTTATTGGTGCGAACGCAGCTCCAAGGCGCTGGGGGTGCACGACCACGGTGGTATTGTCTGGGATGAAATGGTCGGCTACTGGCTCACCATGTTCCTGGCGCCGGCCGGCTGGCTGTGGATGCTGCTCGGCTTCGTCCTGTTCCGGATCTTTGATGTGATCAAACCCTGGCCCATCAACTGGCTGGATCGCCGGGTGCACGGCGGCTTTGGCATCATGATCGATGATGTGCTCGCGGCGGTGTATGCCTGGATCATCCTGCAGACCGTGGCTTACTTTATATAGAATGGCGGGCGTCAGCCCACCCGCTCAAGAGGCAATTGCGTGACCATACGCTTCGTAGAATCTTCCAAACTGCCGACCCCCTGGGGCATGTTCACCATGCACGGCTTCTCCGACGATGGAGCGGACAAGGAGCACCTGGTGCTCACCATGGGCGATGTAGGTGACGGCGAACCGGTACTCGCCCGGGTGCACTCCGAGTGCCTGACCGGCGATGCGCTGTTCAGCATGCGTTGCGACTGTGGGCCTCAATTGCAGGCCGCCATGCACAAAATCGCCCTGGAAGGGCGCGGAGTGATTTTCTACCTGCGCCAGGAAGGCCGCGGCATCGGCCTGCTCAACAAAATCCGCGCCTACCACCTGCAGGACTGCGGCGCCGATACCGTGGAAGCCAACGAACGCCTGGGTTTTGGCGCCGATATGCGCGACTACAGCATCCTCAAGCCCATGCTGGAGCACCTGGACATCAAGTCACTCAAACTGATGACCAACAACCCGCGCAAGGTCAAAGCCCTGCGGGAAATGGGCATCACCGTGGCGGAACGCATTTCCCACCAGACCGGGCGCAACCCCCACAACGCCCGCTACCTGGAAACCAAGCGAGGCAAGCTCGGCCATCTGTTCGAAGAGGGCGACGATAGCTGGACCTCCCAGGAACCACCACCCGAGGAAAATTCATGACCATCAAAATCGCCATCAGCGGCGCTTCTGGCCGCATGGGTAAAGCCCTGATCGAAGCCGTCAGCGCCAATGACGACACCCAGCTGAGCGCCGCCATCGAGCGCCCCGAAAGCACCCTGATCGGCGCCGACGCCGGTGAGTTGGCCGGCATCGGCAAGCTGGGCGTAGCCCTCAGCGGCGATCTGGCGGCGGTGATCGACCAGTTCGACGTTCTGATCGACTTCAGCGCCCCTGCCGCCACCTTGAACAACGCCAAACTCTGCGCCGAACATGGCAAAGGTCTGGTCATCGGCACCACCGGTTTTACCGACGAGCAGAAAGCCGAACTGGAAGCGCGGGCCAAAAGCACGGCGCTGTGCATCGCCGCCAACTACAGCACCGGCGTCAACCTGTGCCTGAAGTTGCTCGATATGGCCGCCCGAGTGATGGGTGACGATGTCGATGTGGAAATCTACGAAGCGCACCATCGCCACAAAGTCGACGCGCCCTCGGGCACGGCCCTGCGGATGGGCGAAGTCGTCGCCAACGCCCTGGGGCGCGATCTGAACAAAACCGCCGTGTACGGCCGCGAAGGCCAGACCGGCGCCCGGGATCGCGATACTATCGGCTTTGCCACCGTGCGCGGCGGTGACGTGGTGGGCGATCATACCGTGATGTTCATGGCCGATGGCGAGCGCGTGGAAATCACCCACAA
>NZ_DFTP01000067.1:0-213 GCF_002381585.1 Marinimicrobium sp. UBA4209 | reverse complement strand
ATCACCCACAAGGCCTCCAGCCGTCAGTCCTTTGCCCGGGGCGCCGTGCGCGCGGCACTGTGGTTGGCGCAGCAAAAGCCCGGACTGTATGACATGCAGGACGTGCTGGATCTGCACTAAGCTTACGATCATGGACGCGGCGCACGAGGCCCATCAATGAGTTGCACCCTGCGCATTCTGACGATGAACACCCACAAGGGCTTCAGCCTGTTC
>NZ_DFTP01000106.1:58748-58936 GCF_002381585.1 Marinimicrobium sp. UBA4209 | reverse complement strand
TGCTGCGCCTGGGCCACCGCCATACCGTAGCCCGGCACAATGATCACCGAGCCGGCGTTTTTCATGATGAAGGCCGCATCTTCCGCGCTGCCCTGCTTCACCGGACGATCGTCCGCCGCACCGGCCGGGCCGCCGGCGGAGGAGTCGCCGCCGAAGCCGCCGAGAATCACATTGAAGAACGAGCGGTT
>NZ_DFTP01000106.1:53622-58555 GCF_002381585.1 Marinimicrobium sp. UBA4209 | reverse complement strand
AGCATGGACACCACCACCGGCATATCGGCACCGCCGATGGGGATGATGATCAGTACCCCGATGACAAACGCCAGGGCGGTCATGGTCCAGAAGATCCAGGGCTGCTGATCGATGCAGAAGTAAACCAGCAGAGCCAGTATCACCAGGCCAAACAGGGCATTGAGATAATGCTGGCCGCCGAAAGACACCGGCGCACCGGAGACCAGCCCTTGCAGTTTGGTGAAGGCGATCACGGACCCGGAAAAGGTGATGGCGCCGATCACGACACCCAGACCCATCTCGATACGACTGGCGACAAAGATATCTCCGGTCGCGCCGACCAGGCCAAACGCCCCGGGGTTGGTAAAAGCCGCACCGGCCACCAGCACCGCGGCCATACCGACCAGACTGTGGAAAGCCGCTACCAGTTGCGGCATGGCGGTCATGGCGATGCGTTTGGCGATGGTGATACCGATCACCGCGCCGAGCACCAGCGCCGCCACAATCCATTCGTAGGATTGCACTTCCGGGCTGAACACGGTGGTCACCACCGCGATCAGCATGCCGAGCATGCCGCAGATATTACCGGTCCGTGAGGTTTCCGGCGAGGACAGGCCGCGCAGGGCCATGATAAACAGGACCGCCGCGACCAGATAGGCCAGCGAGGTCAGATTCGCGTGTAGTTCAGTCATAAGTTCCCCCGGTTACTTTTTCTTCTTGTACATGGCGAGCATGCGTTGGGTGACGGTAAAGCCACCGAAGATATTGATCGCGGCCAGCGTCATGGCCACAAAGCCCAGGGCTTTGGACAGGCTCATGCTCTCGGGGCCGGCGGCGATCAATGCGCCCACAATGATCACACTGGAGATGGCGTTGGTAACGGCCATCAGCGGTGTGTGCAGTGCCGGGGTGACACTCCAGACGACGTAGTAGCCGACGAAAATCGCCAGCACAAAAATGGATAACTGCTGAATGAAATTGGCTTCCATGACGACCCCCTTATTGTTCGCTCTGGAAAGCGGAATGAACGACCTGACCGTCCCGTGTCAGCACGGAAGCGGCAACGATTTCGTCTTCCCAATCGACCTTGAGCGCTTTGCTCTCGGCATCGACCAGAGGCGTCAGGTAGTTGAGTAGGTTCTTGGCGAACAGCGAACTGGCATCGGCGGACAGCCGGCTCGGAATGTTGTAGTGGCCGATGATGGACACACCATTCACATCCACCACCTCACCGGGCTTGGACAGGGTGCAGTTGCCGCCCTGTTCCGCGGCCAGATCCACAATCACCGAGCCGGGGCGCATACTGTGCACCATTTCGTCATTGATCAGGGTCGGGGCCTTGCGGCCGGGAATCAGTGCGGTGCAGATGGCGATGTCCTGCTTCTTCAGGGTTTCCGCCACCAGCTCCGCCTGCTTGCGCTTGTAGTCTTCGCTCATTTCCTTGGCGTAACCACCAGCGGTTTCCGCTTCTCTGGTTTCGTCGCTCTCGACCATGACGAACTTGCCGCCCAGGCTTTCCACCTGCTCTTTGGCGGCGGGCCGGACATCCGTGGCGGATACAATGGCGCCCAGACGCTTGGCGGTGGCAATGGCTTGCAGACCGGCCACACCGGCGCCAAGAACCATAACCCGCGCGGGCGCAATGGTGCCAGCGGCGGTCATCATCATGGGCATGGCGCGATCGTAAACGTAAGCCGCCTCCAGTACCGCACGGTAACCGGCGAGGTTGCTCTGGGAACTGAGGATATCCATGCTCTGGGCACGGGTGATGCGGGGCACAAACTCCATGGCGATGGCGGTCACACCCGCCTCGGCATAGCGTTTGATGGCGTCGGGTTCGGCGTAGGGGGACAGGCCGGCAATCAGCAGAGCGCCCTTTTTCATCGGGGACAACTCGTCGGGCTGGTCGCCTTCGCCCAGCAGGGGACGCTGGACTTTGAGCACCACATCGGCATCGCCCAGCAGACTGCTCAGGTCGCTGACCAGAGTGGCACCCGCCGCCTCGTAGGCCTCATCGGTGATACGGCTGGACAGGCCCGCGCCCGCCTCGACCGCCACCTCGGCACCGAGGGCAATAAACTTCATGACCGTCTCGGGCGTTGCGGCTACACGCCGCTCGTGCTCGCGACGCTCTTTGGGTATCGCTATTTTCATGAAACGTCTCCCTCATGTGATGGACACCATTAAACATAGCCGCTTTTCCCGTAGAAAGGTGGGGATTGAGCGGAATGATGTCCTAATCAACGGGCGCCTGAGGGTATCAGGGCCTCGTTTTTTGTTGTCTGGAGTCAACAGAGTGCGTCAGTTGGCGTTTTCCCGCCTTGATTCTGCGCCGAGAAAACCCCGGGTCTCTCACCTCCCGGGGTTCTCTCCTCCGCTGGTCCGCGTTGTGTGGGTGCCCACAGAGCACCCGGATTGATCTCCTACACCACGGCCCCTATTTTCCAGGGGTTGAACTCATTATCACCGTACCCGAGCTTTTCGCTCTGGGTCTGCTCTCCCGAAGCCGTCGCGAGTACGACCCGGAAAATTTCTTCGGCGCATTCCTGCATGGTTTTCTCACCATCCAGAATGCCACCACAATTGATATCAATGTCCTCCTGCATCCGCTGATACAGCTCGGAATTGCTGGCCAGCTTCAGGCTGGGCGCGGGCTTGAAGCCAAAGGCTGAACCGCGACCGGTGGTAAAGCATACCACGTTGGCGCCCGAGGCAACCTGCCCGGTGACCGACACGGGGTCAAACCCGGGGCTGTCCATGAACACCAGCCCCTTCTCTTTTACCTCTTCCCCATACAGGTACACGCCCACCATTTCGGTGGAACCGCTCTTGGCCTGGGCCCCCAGGGACTTTTCCATGATGGTGGTCAAGCCACCCGCTTTGTTACCCGGAGAGGGGTTATTGTCCAGCTCAAAATCGTTGCGCGCCGTATAATCCTGCCACCACTCAATGCGATCGAGCAACTTTTGGGCGAGCTCGGGTGTTTTTGCACGCTGGGTCAGCAGGTGCTCGGCACCGAAAATTTCCGGTGTCTCCGAATAGATGACAGTACCGCCATGGCGGATCAGAATGTCCCCCGCCGCGCCCAGCGCGGGGTTCGCCGTAATACCGGAGAAGGCATCCGAACCACCACACTGGACCGCCAGGGTCAGCTCGCTGGCCGGGACGGTTTCGCGGGTGTGCTGATTCACCCCATCCAACATGCCGCGCAACACCTCGATGCCACGCTCAATCGCCTTACGGGTACCGCCGACATCCTGAATGGTGTACGCCTGAAAGGTGTCGGTATCCCCCAGACCACTCTCCTCCATCACCCGACGAACCTGCATGGTTTCGCAGCCGAGCCCGACCATGAGAATGCCGCCGAAGTTGGGGTGGCGCGCATAACCATCGAAAGTGCGCCGCAGAGTCTCATAGCCTTCGCCATCGGAGCGCATGCCGCAGCCGGTTTCGTGGGTAAAGGCCACGACGCCATCAATATTGGGGTAGTCGTCCAGTTCGCCCGAGAAGGTGAAGTGCTGGGCAATGGCCTTGGCGACGGTGGCGGAGCAATTCACAGTAGTCAGAATACCAATGTAATTGCGCGTTCCGACCTTGCCATTGGCGCGTCGGTAGCCCCGGAACGTGGCCCGTTCGCTTTCGGGCACAAGGTCCGTGGGCCTGGCGTTGCGGCAAAAGCCATAATCTTTTTCCGCCTCGCCCATTTTGCAGTTATGACTGTGCACATGCTCACCGGCCTTGATGGCCTTGGCGGCAAAACCGATCACCTGACCGTATTTCAGGATGGGCTGACCTTCAGGGATATCCACCAGCGCCACTTTGTGCATGGCCGGGATATCGTCAACCAGAGTCAATTCGGGCTCGATCAGTGCCGTGCCCGCCGGAATAGCCCCTTTACACACGCCTACGTTGTCGCGCTCGTGTAAATGAATGATGTTCGCCAAAATAATGATCACCCAAAGATTGGAGTCTCTGACGCCACTCTCACCTGGCAGAACAGAAACCGTTCGGTGGTAAAAGCCGTTCGCGCTCCGTCGAGCCGGCCTGCCAATTTCCCGTGTGTCGCCACCCCTGCGGGCCGACGCTTTTTGTTTTGCGGGATTCTTTTTCAGGTACAGAAAAAAACAGGCGCCTTGCGGCGCCTGAAAAATCGGCAATGGTATTCGGTCAATACCGGGACCAAATTTAGCACCGACAAAGCGGACACCGCAACCACTCGCAACGCCTGGTGTGAAAACCCCACCCAAAAAATTTACGCAAAACGCAATCTGACAGCGTTGTCATTTGCACAGAATGGGTTGTTTGTCCCATTTGACACCGCTGTCAATCGCAACGGAGTAGGAGCGGCCTCACCCGTTAATTTTTTGCCGGAATTCCCTCCCATAAAGCCATGAAACCGTCTCACTGCGAAGTTCACGCAAAATGTAATCGGTTACTCATATATAATAAATTATGTGTAACCGTTTACAGCAAAAATACCGAAACAATCTCACTAATATATTCCCCATTACAGGAAAAAATTTGTTCTTCAGCCTTGATTTTCCCGCCGGGCCGTACCAGAATGAGTTCACTGCATGACGGCATACGCATTTCCGCAGAGGAAACTGCCAGACTCTAAAGATAAACCGTTAGCAAACCGTTCGCGTTTTCTGTTCTGCACGCGGCCAATCCCAAAGAGTCTGAATGCCAGCGGTATCGGGCAACCCAAAAACATCAAATGACCGGGTGCCCGAGCCTCTAATGCGACGATGTAAAGAGGCAAGAGGGAGACAACTGGGGCAAACGTCTATACCAATCGGGTATATACGAGGTGAGAGAGACCGCTCCAAGCGCCCGACAACCAGGCGGTATCGGTGTCGAGCAACCCTGAAATGAGAGGCCATCAGAGCCGATTTTCGGGGATCAACCAGTAAGGCCAAGACCCCGCCAGCGGATTGTCCGCTGGCGGGTGAGG
>NZ_DFTP01000106.1:48998-53527 GCF_002381585.1 Marinimicrobium sp. UBA4209 | reverse complement strand
ATTGTCCGCTGGCGGGTGAGGTCGTGCCCGAATCAACCATTAGCCACATGGACCACTAGGGCATCCGGATCAAGGACCGACCCCCTTCCACGGAACACCCCGGCTTGTGCTTCCGCTCCCAACAAGAGACGGGCGAATTCCGACCAATAACTAGAAGCACATTCAAGAAGAGAGACCAGAAAGGTGATAACTATGCTGAAATACCCACCGCTTTCCGGCACGCTGTTGGTAACGGCGGCCACTCTGGCCGGTTGCAGCCAGGAACCACCCGCCACCGAGCCGCAATCCTCCAGCGTCCAGCCCGAGCAGACCCAGCAGACCCCGGTCGCCCAGGTCCATCTGTCCAACGCCCTGAGCCGTGCCGTCAGCGATGAGCCCTATTTTGTCAGCTTCGACGAACTCGGACTGACGCGTCAGGATGCGTTGGACAGCGAGTTGGGAGCGACCGTAAACGGTACGCCGGTCGCCACGCAACTGATTGACCGTGACGGCGATGGGCAGAAAGACGGCCTGCTCACCCTGGTCAATCTTCCCTCGGCAGGCACCATTGAGCTGGTCATTGATCGCGGGCTCGCCAGCCAGGCGCCCGAGGTGGCCAAGCGTACACAGGCGGAAATTTCCCACAAGGTGGGCGGTGAATGGCAGCCGCACTCCGATGAAAACCGCGAAGGCATGTATGAGTATGTCGGCGGCGAATTTGAAAACGTCGAGAGCCTGACACCACCCGAAGAGCACTCTGATCACTCCTATTACATCCGCTATGAAGGCCCCGGCATCGAATCGGATCTGGTGGGGTACCGGGTCTATCTCGACTGGCGCAACGGCTTTGATATTTTCGGCAAGAAAACCCACGACATGGTTCTGCAGAATGTCGGCAAGGACGGCTACGATTCCTACCACGAGCCGGCCGACTGGGGCATGGACATCCTCAAAGTTGGCGACTCCCTTGGCGTCGGCGGCTACGGATACTGGGACGGTGAGCACGTACACCGCGTTTCTGAAGTGGACGGGTGGGATGCCAGGATTCTGGATAACGGCGACCTTTACTCCTCATTCAGCATCCACTACAAAGATTGGCAGGTGGCGGACACCACGGTCGACCTGACCGCACAATTGTCCATGACTGCCGGCAGCCGCCTGGTACACGTAGACCTGGAACTGAGCGACGAGCTGGACAACCTGACCACGGGCATCGTCAAACATCCGGGCACCGAGCTGATTGAAGGCGAGGTCGATATTACCGGCAAGGCCTACACCTATGTGGCAAGCTGGGGCAAACAGAGCCTGAGCGGTGAAGACGACTACCTGGGCATGGCCCTGTTGTTCCGTAAATCCGACCGCGAGGGGCAGACCGAAGACGAGCACAACTATGTGACCGTACTCGACGCGGCGGGCGAAGATGTGGACTACTACTTCCTGGCGGTCTGGCAGCACGAGCTGGACGGCATCACCACCCGTGAAGCGTTTGTCGAATACCTGGAGGGAGAGGCCGAACGCCTGACCCTGGCTCCGCGTGAACGCCTCACTACCGCACACAGCCAGGAACAGAAAAATCCGCCGGCGGACGCCGAGGCGGCGCTGAACTGGAGCAAGCGCCTGGCCGATTCCGAGCTGGAGCGCAAAACCATGAGGTACCACGTGGACGGCTGGGACACCAACCGCGAGCGTCCGCCCAAGTTCGAGTACGACATCATCGGCCTGCTCCCCATGGCCTACGATGAACTCAACGAAGTGGCACCGGCGGAGCGTTACGCCAAAGTTCTGCCCCATGTGACCGGCAGCTTTATTGGTGAAGAGGGCGAGATTGCCCGCTATAAAATGACCAACTTCAGCGTGGATAACGTCAAGCCCGGCGTGGGCGTCCTGCGCCTGTGGGAGCAGACCGGCGAAGAGCGTTTCAAACTCGCCGCCGATCAGTTGCGCGAGCACCTGCACAAGCATCCCCGCACCAGCGGTGGCGCTTTCTGGCACAAGGAGCGCTACCCATGGCAGGTCTGGCTGGATGGCGTTTACATGGCCATGCCCTACCTTGCCCACTACGCGCTCCTGTTCGAAGAAGGCGAGCAACAGCACGAAAGCTGGGCCGAAGTGGTCAAGGAGTTCGAGATCACCCGCGAAGAGCTGCGCGATCCCGAAACCGGCCTGTATTACCACGCCTGGGACGAGAAAAAACAGCAGGATTGGGCCGACCCCGAAAGCGGTCTGTCCGAGCATTTCTGGGGCCGCGGTTTCGGCTGGCTCACCATGGCCACCGTGGATGTACTGGACTTCATTCCGGAAGAAGAAACCGAGCTGCGCCAACCGATCATTGATATGATCCAGGAGATTGCTGTCGACCTGCAGAAGTACCAGGACCCCACCGGCACCTGGTGGCAGATCATGGATCAGCCCGATGCGCCGGGCAACTACCGCGAATCCAGCGCGAGTGCCATGTTCGCCTACTTCTACGCCAAAGCCATTCGTATGGGCTACCTGGATGACAGCTTCCTTCCGGTCGCTCAGAAAGCCTATGATGGCCTGATCAACGAATTCGTGACGGTTCATGAAGATGGCAAGATCAGCATGACCAATATCTGTCTGGTAGCCGGCCTGGGTTTTGGCCGCGACGGCAGCTACCACTACTATATGAGCGAACCGGTCTGGGAAAACGACCCGAAAGGTACGGGGCCGTTTATTCTCGCCGGTATCGAAATGCACCGCCTGCTCCAAGGCAAGTGAGGTAACCCATGAAACAGATCGAAGAACGCTTTGCCGTTCACATCGACGACTACAAGCACTACGACACAGAGAAGCTGCGCAAGCACTTTCTGATCGAGAAGATTTTCGAAGACGATCAGATCCACTTTGTGTACACCCACTACGACCGGATGATGGTCGGTGGTGCCAAGCCGATCAACAAGGCCGTGACCCTGGAGCCCGTGGACCAGCAGAAAGCCGAGCACTTTCTGGACCGGCGTGAACTGGGTGCCATCAACATCGGTGGTGACGGTATCGTCACGGTAGACGGCACCGATTACGAGCTGGAATCCAAAAGTGCCATCTACGTCGGCCGCGGCGCCAAAGAAGTCAGCTTTCGCAGCGTCGATGCCAGCAACCCGGCCAAGTTCTACCTGAACTCCGCGCCCGCGCACCATGCCTACCCGACCAAAAAAGTCGGCATGGGCGATGCCAATGTGCTGGAACTGGGCTCCTCGGACACCTGTAACGAACGTCGGGTCAATCAGTTGCTGATCAACGGCATCATCGAAACCTGCCAGTTGCAGATGGGCATGACCGAACTGCAGCCCGGCAGCATCTGGAATACCATGCCGGTGCACACCCACACCCGGCGGATGGAAGCGTATTTCTATTTCAATGTGCCGGAAGATCAGGCCGTGTGCCACTTCATGGGCCCGAAAGACGACACCCGTCACTTGTGGATTCACAACGAGCAGGCCGTTCTGTCTCCGCCCTGGTCCATGCACTCGGGCGTCGGCACCGCCAACTACACGTTCATTTGGGGCATGGCCGGTGAGAACCTCGACTACACCGACATGGACTTCCACCAGCCACACGAACTGAAGTAAGGAGCTTCTCTATGAGTCATCATCCCCTGTTCGATCTGACAGGCAAAGTGGCGCTGGTTACCGGCGCCACCCACGGAATCGGCATGGCCATGGCCAAGGGCCTGGGCAGCGCCGGCGCCACCATTGTGGTCAACGGTCACTCTTCCCAGGAAAAAATCGACAAGGCCGTGGCCGAATATGAAGCCGAAGGCTACAAGGCCTTTGGTTACAAGTTCGACGTCACCAAAGAAGACCAGGTGATTGCGGCGGTCGACAAGATCGAGAAAGAAGTCGGCCCGATCGACATCCTGGTGAACAACGCCGGTATCATCAAGCGTGTACCCATGCTCGAAATGCCCGTGGAAGAGTTCCAGCAGGTGATCGATACCGACCTGGTGGGCGTGTTCACTATGACCCGTCCGGTCGCAAAGAAAATGGTTGAGCGCAAGCAGGGCAAGATCATCAACATCTGCTCCATGATGAGCGAGCTGGGCCGCGACTCTGTCGGCGCCTACGCCGCCGCCAAGGGTGGCCTGAAAATGCTCACCCGTAACATGGCCACCGAATGGGCGCGCCACAATGTGCAGGTCAACGGCATCGGCCCCGGCTACTTCGCCACCAGCCAGACAGCCCCGATCCGGGTGGAAGGCAACCCGCTCAACGAATTCATCATCAGCCGCACTCCGGCGGGCAAATGGGGCGACCCGGATGACCTGCAGGGCGCCGCGGTATTCCTGTCCTCCAAGGCGAGCAACTTTGTGACCGGGCAAATCGTCTACGTGGACGGCGGCATTCTCGCCACCATTGGCAAGCCTGCCAACGAGTAAGTTTCAGCAGACCCTTTCTGCGGTTTTGATACGGCGCTTCGGCGCCGTTTTTTTGTGCTTCAGAAAAGTCCCTCCGGGGTCTGTCGGGTTACGCTTCGCTAACCCGACCTACAGGACCGTTGGACTTCCGATCTGGTCGTCGGGTTACGCTGCGCTA
>NZ_DFTP01000106.1:20552-48891 GCF_002381585.1 Marinimicrobium sp. UBA4209 | reverse complement strand
TAGCGCAGCGTAACCCGACGACCTTCATCCGCCATCTCCTGCGCTTTCAGACTCAACTCGGCGGCCTTGAACACATGCGCCTGACTCATGGCATTCTCGGTCCGGTGCAGACAATCCAGAATCAGCTGACCAAAATACGGGAAACTCGACTGCCCCAGACAGTCAATCTCCCGCTCACCCCGAGCATTGGTCAAAAACACCTTTGATGCCGGCGCCTGCCTTGCCACGTCATTGTATTTACGACACTCAATATTCCCTTCGGTACCGAGAATAAAGGTCCGGCCATCGCCCCAGGTCGCTTGTCCATCGCTGGTAAACCAATCAACCCGGGTATAGAAGGACGCACCGTTATCCCCCGTCATGGACATCTCACCGAAATCTTCCAGCTCGGGCTTGTCGGCATTATTCAGATTACAGGCCCGCGCAAAATTGATGCTTGCCTCGGTCACCCCAGCATAAGTCAAAAACTGCTCCACCTGGTGTGAACCGATATCGGTCAGAATGCCACCATACTGATTCTTATCAAAAAACCAGTCGGGGCGGGTCGCCTTGGACAATCGATGGGGCGCCAGATTGATGACCTGAAGCACCCGACCAATTGCCCCTTCGGCAATCAGTTCTCCCGCCGCCCAGGCCGCTTCATTGTGTAACCGCTCGGCGTAGTACACGGCATACTTGCGCTCCGTTTGCGCCACCACCTGCTTGACCCGATCGAGCTGCTCCAGGGTGGTGAACGGCGCCTTGTCGGTAAAGTAATCCTTTCCGGCCTGCATCACCTGAACGCCAATGTCCGCTCGCACGTTGGGGATCGCTGCGGATGCCACCAATAGCGTCTTGTCATCGGCCAGCATCTGATCAAAGCTCTCAGCCACCTTGGCTTGGGGATACTTTTCGCAGAAGGCAGCCAGCTTTTTGGGATCCGGATCGTACACATAGCGAAGCGTTCCGCCGGCCTGCAACAGGCCATTGGTCTGCCCATAAATATGACCGTGATCCAGCCAGGCGACCGAAAAGCCGAATTCCTCTGGCGCAACGACTTTTTCCGATTTACCCAGCGGCGCGTAATTGGCGCCGTCTTTTATATTGACTGAAGTAGAGTCATTCATGTTCTAAACCAATTGAACCCAGGTTGAATAAGCCACGCTGGCCATTACAGTCACAATACATAACACCATTGCCAGATTAAACAACACTCTGTTTAATCCGGTTGGCATGGCGTCACCCAGGTAACTGGGTCTATTGTGCAAAATTGCCCAGCCGATATACGCAATGGGTAGCAACAACCCACATATCGCCGACGTAGGCAACACCACGTAGGGGCCCATGGTTGACCAGACAAATACGCCCAATACTGCAGGGGTAGGTGATAGCAAAGCTAACTTATACTTCAAGCTCCCCTCCGGCCAATTGAACATGGCTGCCGCGGCAGAGCCGCAACACAGCATGTGCATAACCAGGGAACCGACCGCCATGCCCAATATCCCAAAAGCAAAGATCAGGCGACTGGTCACTTCATCCAACCCCGCGGACATAAACATCTTGCCCGCAACCGCAGGGCTCAGTTTGCCTTGAATATCCATATCAGAATTGAAAAAAGCCCCTGCCGCCGCAATGGAAATCAAGCTGGTGACCAGAACGTAAGGCAACACCAGACCAAAGCCGATATCGTACCGTGAGAGCTCGACGTGCGCCGGCGTCCACTTTTTATACAGAAGTGTATAACCATAGATAAACGTCATATTAATACCCACCGCGCTTCCAAGCGCCGCCATCATTATAGTGACGCCCTCTGCATCCTGAGGCAGTGAAGTGGGAATATAACCAGCCATCACAGCTCCCCAATCGACCTTGCCATTCAAGCTCGCACTGATAACCACCCAAGCAAAGGCAAAAATTACCGACCCACTCAGTAGTTTGATACCGGTCTCGAATATCTTGATCGCATTGGCCTTACCCGACCTATTTCCGCCTGATTCTCCGGCCTGTTCACCATATTTCCATGCGGTGTATGCGCAGCCTGCCCAGACCAGAATCGCCAGAGCCAACAGATACATATCACGTCCAACCGTGTTCCCCTCATCCACGGACCAGCCTGTGGAGACCACGACAATCTCTTCAATCATACCGGCACTGAGCGGATAGTGAGCGAACCCCCAGATAATACTGGAAGCAAATGCTGCGATCGCCCAAAGCCATGCCAACGGGGCGTTGACATACTTTTTCATTGCTTCAAACGGTTTTATTTGTGTATGCAAGGTTTGATGCGATAGCGCAAATAACATCACGCAGCCAATGATCATTGATACCGGCTGGACCCATAGAAACTCGTACCCAAACAAAGCACCAATGGTCAGGGAGGTAACGGCACTCCCGCCCCCAAGAGTCATGGCGCCCTGCAACCATCCTGGACCGCTCAGTATCAGATAGGTTGGAACCCGGGCGTACCAGGGCTTAACGGAAATGCGGCTTAAGGTTGCCAGCTCATTATTAGCGGAATCACTCATACTGGATCCTGGATTTCATTGAATAGTCTGTAGGATAAAAGGCAATCGATGTTCGCTCAGCGATACGAGGCTGACATATTGACCTTGGCCTTTCTATTCGACTTTTTACGAAGCGATGACGAAGCAATCCTGTCCTCCAGCGCCCCTTGATAAGTCTGTCGATCAAGCGGTAGCTTTACCGGTCTCTTAAGCCATGTTGATAACAACATGGCGTTGGCCATATCCAAGGACGCCAGGCCCTGCTCCGCAGGAGTTAGAAGTGTCTCACCCTTTCGGATGGCATCCACAAAGTTGGTCATTATCAGGGCGTGCTGATTCACTTTGCCACCCGTGCTGACAATCTCGGAGTGGCTCTCAGGCATACCGAACATATCGTCTGTCTGTCTGTTGAACTCTGATGTACTCTGCTGGTTTCGGACCAAGGTAACCTGACCCGAATCAAAGTGTAAGCTGCCCCTGTCGCCAATCACATCGAAACGATTGACGCCTGGAGCCTCACCGGTAGAACCGACAAACAGTCCTGTGGCGCCATTGGGGTAGCGCAGATACGCCGTCACTTCATCTTCAACTTCGATCTGATGATACTTACCGAACTCACAGAACCCATGAATCTCATTGGGAAGACCACAGATCCACTGAAATACATCCAGATTGTGAATGCACTGGTTGAGCAGTACACCACCGCCCTCGCCCTTCCAGGTGGCGCGCCAGTCACTGACCTCAAAATAGATCTCAGGCCTGAACCAGTTGGTCATGGTCCAATGGGTCCTTTGGATCGGCCCCAAAACGCCACTCTCCACAATTTCCTTCATTTTGCTGAAGGTGGGATCGGTCCGCTGATTCAGCATCAACGCAAACACGGTGTTCTCGTCGGCGTACTGAAGAAGCGTTTCACCTTCAAACGAAGACAGACCGATCGGCTTCTCCAGCATCACATGAAGCTTCCGCTCCAGGGCGTACTTGGCCATGGAGAAGTGCTGCATGGTGGGCGAGGCAATGATCAACGCATCCACCAACCCCGAATCGCACAGCGCGCGGTAATCAGAGAAGTGCTGAACCCCAAGCTCATCCGAAAGCTCGGAGCCACTGCGAGAACAGATGGCCCCAATTTCACAACCCTGCACCTCTCCATCGACGATATTCTGAATGTGTTGCCGGGCAATATTGCCCAGGCCAACAATGCCGACACGAACCGCAGGCGAGTTATTCTCTACTGAGCCGTCAGAAGGCCCCTGGTTAGGTGTTTCCATGACTATCGACCCAAATCACTGGCTGTATACGGTTGATTCTGTGCTGCGCTTTGCTCTCGAACCTCTCTGACCTCATCGGCACTGACAGCACCTGCCGCATTACCCCAATTATTTCGGATGTACGTGGCGATATCAGCATGATCCTGATCACTAAAGCTGTCATTATCGGCCAGTCCGGGCATAACGAGAGGAAATTCATATTCAACATCATTGACCTTGATCGGACCACGCAAGCCGTGCAGCAGAACTCTAATCAGTACTTCTGATTCACCGGTGACCCAATCACTATTAGCCAGAGGCGGCGCCATACCCTCCTGACCTTTCCCATGCTGGCCATGGCAACCCGCACAGGCTGCACGGCCTTCATACATCTCCTGGCCCCTCATATACTGGATCTGTTCCCTGGTCACGAGATAATCTACGTTACTTTCAACAATCTGTTGGTTTCCCACCAGATTCAGGAGACTGCTCAGCTTCTCATTAATGTCATCTCCTAAGTAGGACTCCAGCTCTTGCTCTCGACCCGCAATTCCACTGACCACAGCCTCGTTGATCAATGGCCGATCGCCATACTCATTCAACACCGACGTCAACAGCTCCATCGTGTTGTCAATTTTCAGCTCTCCAGCACTCAATGCCAATTGCAGCGCAATCTCATAGTCGCTGGTCGACAATCTGACAAGATTCTGCGCAAATTCCTGCTGTTCATTCTCAGAAAGGCGTGTCAGCAACTCAATGGCAGAAACCTTTACTTTAGCGTGCGGCGAATTCAATCCGGCTCGGATGCTTTCCCGGTTGACAGCATTCAGCCCCTCCAAGGTCCAAAGCGCATTGATCTGAGCTCGATGGTCGTCGCTTGTTTCCACAAGCCGAGTAATTTCTTCCGCGACACTTCTGTCATTACGTTGGACAATCAGACGTCTGGCGGTATCCCGGTGCCAACCATTCGCATGAGCCAAGTGTGGCACCAGCTGTGAACTGGTTTTATTGAGCAACTGAGGCTTGTCCAGTAACTCGTTCTCAGCCCAACGCAACCGGTATATCCTGCCCATATTGTTGTTATTTTCGTCCAGGTCACGAGCTTCAGACTGTTCCCGCAAATAGGTAGTCAGAAACTCCTTATGCTGAATTACGCCATGGTACATATCGACTATGTATAAGGTTCCGTCAGGTGCTGTATAAAGATTTACCGGCCGAAAACGCTCGTCAGTAGATGCCAGTATCTCACTTTGCGGATAGAGCTCCTCGCCGCTCAGCTCGCCCTGTCCCTCAACGATACGCCTGGCGGAGATCAGGTTGGCTGCAGGCTCAGGAACGAAAGCCACACCGTAATACTCATCAGGAAGCTGATTGCCCCGATAAACCACACTGCCGCTAGAGGCGGTAAAGTTGACCAGTTTGCCCTTGTCGGGCCCTTCGGAAACCAGTGTCTCCGGCAAATAGGCTCGATTCACACCGGGATTGATTCGCACGGGGTATACCCGCTTGTCGCCGATGCTATGGGCTTTTATCTCCTGAACCAGTCCGGGGTTACGGTTTAGCGAATTAGGACGTAAAAATTCCCCCTGCACAGGTACACTATTCCAGTTATGGAAAAGTCGGCCATAATCGTCCATGCTGATGCCCCACTGTCCACGGGATTCCGTTTTGGAGAGCGCCATCTTCCAGTACTGATTGCGATAGATCTCTTCAGATCCTGAAGGCAATTCCTCATCCAGTGGGAGGACTTTGTAGCGACGATCACTTTTGGCGTTGTAGTACCAGTTGTCCAGAGCGTAGAGCATCCCATTGGGCTTATGCTCTACACTGCCACCCCGAGCGTAATCCGGATCAACCACTTCGCGAACACCCAGCTCATCCCCCGCCTTGACTTCGGCGAAGTACAGTTGGGTCTGATCGGAATACAGAATGCCACCTTTTACCAATGCTATGGTTCGGGGCAGGATAATATCGTCAAGAAATACCGTTCGATTATCCACCTTCCCGTCGCCATCGGTATCATCCAGAATGGCAATGCTTCCAACGGGAATTTCTTCATTATTGCCATCCAGATCCGGCATGAACGTGGTCATTTCCGCAACCCACATACGCCCGTCACCGTCAAAGCTCAAGGCCACTGGATTGAAGACATAGGGCTCGGCAGTGACGCTCTCCAACTCAAAGCCCGGTTGTATCTGCATGGACTCCAAGGCTTCTGTAACCGTCAGAACCGGTGCGGGCGGAATATCCTCCGCGGCAATGGGCGGCGTCATGTCGTGACCTTCGCGATCACCCAGGTTTGTTGTCGTCGCCTCGGTTTCCGATGTCTCGGAACCCGGCTGAGAATCGTCCTCTAACACCGCATACGAACAACCTACGATCGACAGGCCAACCAGGGTATGAGCCAATACGGCTACACTATTCTTCTTGAAATTTTTATCTGTCCGCACAACCTACTCCAACTCAGTAATAGTGACATTTCGAAAACGTACAATATTGTTGGTACGGCCGGTCTCTTTCAATAATTGACTGCCATGATGCTGCAAGCCGATAAAACCTTCACTGTCCTTGGTGTCTCGAACATGGGTGGTCAGAACGCCATTGACATATATTTTAATATCACTTCCCCGGCACTCGATTCGGTACTTGTTCCACTCGAGATGGCGGTAGGCGTTGGCCATTTCATCGGTCCAACCGGGCAGATAGCTTTCTTTAAAATCTTCATCGGGTTCAGAGCGGGTGGCGTGCACCGGGTGCAGCCACTGGCGACGAGCCTGGTCATAAAGCCCGCCACTCCACTTCCGATCACTCGGATCAACTTCGGCCTGATAGCCCATTGCCTCGCGCTTATCTCCGGTCGTTTTTACCTGGCCTCTGAACATTATGCCCGAGTTGCTGTATTCGTTGACGTCGGGCATGATCACTTCCGCCGTCAGAATAAAATCTTGGTAGCGTTTTTTGGTCGTCAAGAACCAGTTACCGGTTGAGCGAAGTATCAACTCGCCGTTTTCGACTCGAGCGTCACCATAATCATAAATATTCTCAAAATGACTCAGGGAGTCATCGATTAGGTTAGTTGAACCTGGCTCGGCTTTCTGTTGCGTCGAACAGCCAGCAATCGAGATTGTTGCAAGAAAGATAATTATTAATTTTTTCATGACTAAGCCGTCCATATTTAGGAGAACTTTAGATATCCAATGAGCGGATTCGGACACCACAAAGCGGTAAGGCCACCTTACCGCTTTACCTGACTGCTTGCAATATACAATATGGTAACTTTACGTTTCCCCACAAAGCACTTCTGCGGCGCTGAAGCTTAAAGCAAAAAACCGAGGCCTGAATGACAAGCCCCGGATAAAGTGTGCACATCCCTGTTAATCCGACTGGCTTCCACACTGGGCAGCTACCCCAAGTGAGAGAGAGAGAACACGAGTAGCCGCCAGATTCCTAGAAATTGAGCTTGAGCTTCACCCCCGCATAACGCTGTGCGGCACGGGGCACCTGGTGGGTCAGCACGCTTTCCCCGCCAAATAGCCCTTGCGACTGTCCGGCTCCGCTCACATAGGACTCATCGGTCACATTGTTGACAAACAGGGTCAGTTTGTAGGCATCGTCCTTATCGCGAATGCCGACATTCAGATTAAATATGCCGTAAGCATCCTGATAGGTCGTCGGGTCATTTAGCAGACTGAATCGAACCTCATCCTGCCACTGATAAGAACCGTTGATGAAGCCATCAAAAGGCAGGTCTTCAAAGCGCCAATCATAATTCGCTCCGAGAGTTACTTTGAGATCCGGCGAGTTATTAAGCTCGGTGCCACTCAAATCCTGCTTATCATCAGCACAGCCCTGGGCTTCTGTCTGTAGGTCATAACAATCCGCCCCAGTGAACTCTTCGATCTCCGCATCGATCAAGGCGATACCCATATCCACTTGAAGATTTTCAGTCAAAAGTGCAGTGGCGTCGATCTCAAGCCCGGACGTCTGTAAATCACCCACGTTATTCAGCTTAAATTCAATCGTCTGAGTATCCGGGTCGGTGACCGTACTTTGCGCCTGAAACCCCTCATAAGAGGTTGAGAACAAAGTGGTATTCAGCTGAAGCCGACGGTTCAGGAAGGTACCTTTCATACCAAGCTCGAATGAGTCAGAGGTCTCTGCACCTACCGGAGAATCAGCAGAGCTCTCCGAGAAGGAACTGGTAATGTCATAACCCTCACCTTTATGACCCTGACTGTAGCTACCAAAGAACATCAGATCACCCGCAGTGAAGTATTGGAGGGACAATTTCCCCAAAACCACATCATCTGTAGATGTGCCAGTTATAGGGTCATCTCCCGGCCTCAGGAAACTCACACCAATATCTTCTTGATGGTAGCGCAGACCACCAATCACGGTCAGACTGTTGTTGATCGAATACTTACCCTGAGCAAACACTGCTGCAATCTCGTTGTCCGCTTCGGCGCTCCAGTCAGCAACGAACACGGGGCCTCGCTGGAACCACCGGGCATTATCCTTTTTCTCAAAGTACAGTCCCGCCACGTAGTCGAACTTATCGTATGCGGGAGATGTCAATCGAAATTCTTGCGTCAGAAGATCTGTCTCATAACCAGATGATTGATTCAGCTCAAAGGTCTGAGTCGCATCAATATCTTGAAAAAACGTATACTCCCACTTCCGAAGCCCGGTGATGGACGCCAGAGCGTGTTCACCCAGATCGTATTCGGCCTTCAGCGTGGTTGACCAGTCGTCGGAGGTATTTCGCGGCTCGGCATCTATTCGAACCTGGTCGTTCTCTCTTGAAGGTGTAATACCTTCCAGCCATACCGCTGGAGGGTCGTCATTAATATTGCGAGCGTCGGGCGACACATAGTTGAAGGGCGACGCACAGCAGTTATCTTCCGATTCATTGATATCCGCAATTAGCGTTAGCGTAAGGTCCGCGCTCGCATCCCAGCGGAACTTTGAACGGAGGCCTTTGCTTTCCTTGCCATTAATGGTGTTTCCGGTATGCAGATTTTCAACATGGCCTTCATAATCTGAATGATAGCCACTGACCCGGACACCCAGAGTGTCGGTTAACATTCCAGACGCCGAGCCCAGAACTCGAACCTCTTCATCGTCAGTCGCGCTCAACTCGATCGTTGCTTCCGGGTACTCTGACGGCTCTTTGGTCGTAATATTGATCACACCAGCAGACGCGCTCTTTCCGAACAGAGTGCTCTGCGGCCCGCGCAGCACTTCTATTCGTTCAACGTCCACAAGATTCGAAAAAGCCTGAGCACTCGCGGCGACGGGGACATCGTCGATAATCACCGCGACACTGGGCTCAATGCTCATGCCGAATGCAAAAGTACCAATACCCCGCAGTGCGATCGGGCTGTTGTTCGCCTGATCACCCTGCGTAATGGTCAATGACGGCGATACTTTGGTCAGGTCGTTAAAATCGTTAACGCCCATATTCTCCAGACTTTCGCTATCGATGGCCGATACCGCTACGGGAATGTCCTGGGCGCTCTCCTCCCGCTTCTGGGCGGTGACAAGCACTTCTTCAAGCTGCGGTTGGGCCTGGACTGCGCTGGGAAAACCAATACCCGCACTCAACAGACCAACTGCGATGCTGAGTCGCTTTTTTGACAGGATGTTTACGCTCATAACTAACGCCTCATTTATTTAATATTTGAGCGTCAGTGGGAACTTCGCTGATGCCAACGCCGCTACAGCTCTTGTGGACAACCGCTTTATCCAAAGCGCCACAAACTACCCGCTGCAACATCCTAACGGCGCCCCAAAGACGCCTCTTGGCTGATTGAAGTCTCTCCTACCCCTTTTGTGGTCGAGCGACGAGGACAGAATTACCGACCCTCATGCTGACTGCGTGTTTGCGCATGCTCGCCAAGGCCATACGGCCAAGTGGTAAGGCCACCTTAACCCTGCGAACTTCCGGAGTCAAGCAGTTGCTTGTACTTTTTTGAACAAAAAATGAACGTTAGCGCAAATTCAGAGTATGGATAGACCGAGGGGGTCTCAGGAAAGAGCCCTAGGTGCACTGGCACGTTGAGGAGTGCACCTTTATTAAGGGCTTATGGGATCAGTCGTCTTCGTCTACAGAAACAATGGTGCCAGCGCCGTCATCCAATAGCGCCCAATCCCGCTCCAACGCCCTTGAGATATGGGCTCTCATGGCATTCTTTGCGGCAACTGGGTCCCGGTTTTTCAACGCATTAAAGATTCGGCGATGCTCATTCACAGAAGGGTGCACCCCCTCCTCACGCACCCTCTTGTGAAACAGGGTGCTGATCTCGGACTCATTCCTGAGCTGCCAATACCACCTCACGGTGGCCGCCAGCGCACTGTTTTGGGAGGCTTCGGCGATGATACAGTGAAAGCGCTCATCGGCACGCTCCGTCACACTCCCCTCAACCCCTTCGTTTTCCATTTCCCGCAAGGCAAGCTCCAGGTCCATTAGTTGCTTTTGGGTAATCCGGGCCGCCGCCAGCGCCACCGTCTCGGTCTCCACGCAACGACGGGCTTCAAGGATCTCAAACGGTCCCGGCCCTTCATCCCGAACCTCCAGTTCCTGGGGCGAGCGCTGCTTGACCACGTAGATCCCACGCCCGGTCCGGATCTCCACCAGTCCGGCAATTTCCAGGGCAATCATGGCCTCACGAATAGTGGGCCGACTGACATCAAATTTAACCGCCAGGTCCCGCTCGGACGGAAGTCGTCCGCCCGGTTTGATTTTTCCGGCTTTGATCTGCGACTCGATTTGACCGGCGACCTCGAGGTAAAGTCGACGGACTTTGACTGCCTGTATTTCCATTGGCGCTGCTCTATTGCGTTGGTTAACATATCTGGTGGTCAGGCCAACAATAATCGCATCAGTCTGCTCTCGAGTCAATCCGTCCCTGGGTACGTCCAACTCCCTTACCAGTTATACATGGTGCCATCTTCCAGACGGTTGACGGGCAAGTAGGCCGGACTGTATGGATATTTTGCGGCCAGCTTTTCATCAATATCTACACCATGTCCGGGGGCACTTCCTGCGTATAAGTAGCCTTTATCGAAGCGGTAGTCGTGCGGAAACACCTCGTCCGTCTGTTCGGTATGGCGCATATACTCCTGGATGCCAAAGTTTGGCACCCAGGTATCAAAGTGCAGTGCGGCGCCCATACAGACGGGAGAAAGGTCTGTCGCGCCATGACTGCCCGTACGGACCTGATACAGATCCGCCAGATTCGCAATTCGCCGAAGGTGAGTGATACCACCAGCATGCACCACCGTGGTGCGAATATAGTCAATCAGCTGCTCGGTGATCAATTGTTGACAGTCAAAGATGGAGTTGAAGATTTCCCCCACCGCCAAGGGAGTTGTCGTATGCTGACGGATCAGGCGGAAGCTCTCCTGGTTTTCCGCGGGAACAGAGTCCTCCAACCAGAACAGGCGATAGGGCTCAAGATCCTTGCCCACGCGAGCGGCCTGAATCGGTGTCAGCCGGTGATGGGCATCGTGAAGCAAGTGGTGCTCGAAGCCGAATTTCTCCCTGAGCTTATCGAAAAGCTTAGGGACATGCTTCATATATTTCTCAGTGGACCAGACGTTTTCGGAGGGTAAATCCGAGTCGGCCGGCTCGTAGTACATTTTCTCTTTGGCGACCCCATAGGTGGAGGGAATTCCAGGAATACCGGACTGGGCACGAATGGCTTTGTAACCAAGATCAATATACTTGGCCACCTCATCCACCGTCTCCTCAATATCCACGCCATTCGCATGACCATAAACCATCACACCATCTCGTGACCGTCCGCCAAGCAACTCATAAAGCGGAAGTCCGGCAATTTTTCCTTTAATATCCCACAGCGCTGTATCGATACCGGCAATCGCGGTCATGGTAACCGGTCCACGACGCCAATAGGCACCTCGATACAGGTACTGCCAGATATCTTCAATCTGTTGAGGGTCTCGCCCTATCAGACAGGGAAACAGATGATCCTCCAGATAAGAAACCACCGACAGTTCACGTCCGTTAAGTGTCGCATCGCCAATCCCGTATACACCCTCATCAGTCTCGATCTTTACGGTCACGAAGTTTCGACCCGGACAGGTCACAATCACTTTACAGTTTACAATTTTCATAAAAATAACCACTTTAACAGGTATTACCGAATATCAGCCGGGCCAGCTTTTGGAAATGTACGTTGATACACTTTCAAAAATAGGCCAAAAAAGGGCGCACCAGAAGATATGAGTACGCCCGTCAAGGGAGATCAACTGTTACCTACAAATCACGCTGCTCGTGATAGAAGTTTTTAAGCACATCAAACGCCATTTTCTTTTCACCGGTTTCAGAAATCAGACCTTTGCGATTGTAAGTCTCATGGATTCCATTCAGCTCACGAAGGTGGGAACGAAAATCCGTCAGAATCCACGGGGACATGCCTTTAACCGCTTCACTTCGTTCCAGCATGTCCACTTGAGCCCGGTACACTCTGGCCTGATACTCCTCCGACCAGATGACGCCCTCTTCGGAATGGAATCCGGCTTTTGCGCCCGCCCCAAACTCAGAGATGATCATCGGCTTGCCAAAGACGTTATTGAATCGCATTTTTGGCATCAACTTGAACATAGTGTCTCGAATCAGTCCCTCATCTACCCCGAGCTCGGGGGCAAAAAAGGCGGAGTAATACCAGCCGAAATACTCGTTGTAACCAACAATATCAACCACTTCACCCAGCTGGTCTTTGATCATGACCGTAACCACATCATTTTTGTCGAAGTCGTCAGGCGCGGTCTTTTCAAACATTGCTCTCAGACGATCCTTCTCTGCCTCGGGAAGCTCTGAATCATGTATCAGCGAATACAAAAGATGGTTACCCACCTCTTCAAACTCCTTTGAAAAGTCACCGATCAGAGCCGAGGCGATCAGGCGATCACTGGCATCCAACGACCTCGCGGTTTCAGCGAGCCCCTTGAGGAAATCCAAACGCTCCTGGGACTGAGGAAAGGTCTCATTGGCGATAGACCACATGACGATGGAGGCTCGATTCAAATCCCGGGTAACATTGTCGCTAATCTGAGCTTGAGCAACCTGTTGCGTGTGTTCGTTATCCCAGTCAATCAAGGAGACAATGGGAATTTCACTCCATACCATCAAGCCGAGTTTATCGGCCATTCTGACAGTGTGCTCATTATGAGGATAATGGGCGAGACGTACAAAGTTACCACCCAGCTCTTTAATCAGCTTCATCTGCACTTCGGCATCTTCCGGCGAGTTGGCCATCCCCGCTCGCAGCGGTGTTTCTTCATGCATGCTGATGCCATAGAGCTTTACAGGTTTACCATTAAGTACGATGTTCTGACCCTCGGTTTCGATGGTTCTAAATCCTATCTGGTCCTTGATCTCACGCCCGTCATAGCTGATTTTCACGTCATATAGTTTCGGGTTTTCCGGGCTCCAGAGTTGAAGATCGGCCTGGGCGCTGAACTCAGCGCGTCCGTTCTTACCCACAGACACCGTCTGTTTGACACCCGCTTCGGGGATTTCTACCGTCACAGCCCCACGTTGAACGTTATCGGACAACTGAATCCAGCCCCTGATCTCCCCACTCTCCCGATCATCCAGGTATACGTGATACTGGCTGACATGCTTTTCAGGCAGCGTCAGCAGGTTTACATCGCGAGTAATGCCACCGTATTTCCAGAAATCAGAGGTGCGCATCGTCGGGATGGTACTGTCGTCCAGAAAAGCATCGACGCGAACGATAATCGTATTCTCTCCGTCTTTGATGTGGTCTGTCACATCAAAATTGAATGCGGTATAGCCGCCCTCATGTCGACCCACCAGCTCGTCATTGACGAACAGGTCAGTGACATAGTTGGCGCCACCAAAATGAACGAAGTACCTTTTTCCCTCTTCCTTATCAATCGGCACAATTTTGTGATAGAACATTTTTCCGCGGTAGCGATCCAGATCGACACGCTGGCTGTTCCAGTCACCGGGAACCTTAAGCTGGCTTCGATCATCAAACGAGGTTTCTTTGAGCTCCATGCCGGTGAGCTGGTCTCGGTTCAGGTCATTGATGTATCCACCGATTCTCCAGCCGATGCCCGCTTCATCCACTTTAATGTCCCACATGCCGTTGAGGGAGCGACGCTCGCGACCGTAGATATTGGTCAGCAATGGCGCGGGTTGCGGGTAAACGTCTGCATCAGGAAAAACCGAGAAAAACTCATTATCCGAGTCGTCTTCGCCTTCAGCCGCCCCTACGGAGGCCGCCACCACCCACAAGCAGCACAAGGCCGCTCGCAGTAGCTGTTTCTGTATCTCACCCATGGTTATAACCTCACCTGTTGATTCCGGCCCTACAGGTCGGAAACTGTTATTTTCGAAGATGGCCAAACCACCCGCTGCCTGGTGGCCTGACCACTTTACCATGATGATCAGGTGACTCCCAAAAGTCAACCAGTTTTTGAGGAAAAATGACCGAAGGAATGGAAGATATAAAAGGGATAGAGAGGGGCGCTCAGCCTTCCTGGCGCCCCATAGGTGACCAGTAGCTGTGCCGATGCATCAATAGATCAGGCCCAAACCAAACTCAAACCGCATGGCTCAAAGTTGCGCCCCACAAAAAAATAGTATTTATATCATCTATAAACATGTTGACGACACCCTTCCTGCTGGTATTATGGCCAAGTGGTAAGGCCACAAATCAGGCCACTGCGACGCCGACCCGTACGCCGACGTCTATAGACGACCCGTGAGAGAGCATTCACGGAGCTCGACAGTCTCGATATACCTAGTCACTCGGAGTCAATATGAAAATTGTTAATTGCAAGGTTATTGTAACCTGCCCTGGCCGTAACTTCGTTACCGTCAAAATCGAAACGGATGAAGGGGTTTACGGTGTAGGGGATGCGACCCTTAACGGTCGGGAGTTGGCCGTTGCCTCATACCTTGAGGATCATCTGTTTCCCTGCCTCATCGGCCGGGACCCCCAGGATATTGAGGACATCTGGCAATACATGTATCGCGGCGCTTACTGGCGCCGGGGTCCCGTTACCATGGCAGCTATCGGGGGTATAGACATCGCGCTTTGGGATATCAAAGGTAAAGTGGCAGGACTACCACTCTATCAACTCCTGGGCGGCCGTTCGCGCAATGGCGTTATGGTTTACGGACACGCCAACGGCGTCGATATTGAGGAAACCGTCGACGAAGTCGCCAAGTTCATCGACATGGGATATAAAGCGATCCGAGCTCAGTGTGGGGTTCCCGGCATCCCTTCCATTTATGGGGTGACCGAGGACAAGATGTTTTATGAGCCTGCCGATGTTGGCCTGCCTGACGAGCAGGTTTGGTCAACCGAAAAGTACCTGAACCATGTGCCCAAGCTGTTTGATAAGCTTCGGGAGAAGTTTGGCTTTGAGCATCATTTGTTGCACGACGCCCATCATCGCCTGACACCCATTGAGGCGGCCCGCTTGGGTAAAGACCTGGAACCCTACCGCCTGTTCTGGCTTGAAGACGCTGTACCGGCGGAAAATCAGGAAAACTTCCGGTTGATCCGCCAACACACGACAACCCCTCTTGCCGTCGGGGAGGTCTTCAACTCTATCTATGACTGTCAACAGCTGTTCTCTGAGCAGTTGATTGATTATATCCGGGCCACCGTCGTTCACGCTGGCGGCATCACCCATTTCCGCCGCATTGCCAACCTGGCCGATCTGTACAATGTGCGGACCGGTTGTCACGGCCCCACAGATCTATCCCCCATTTGCATGGGAGCGGCACTACATTTTGATACCTGGGTTCCCAACTTTGGCATTCAGGAGTATATGCGGCACACAGAGCAAACGAACGAAGTGTTCCCGCACGATTATCATTTTGAGGATGGTTACCTTCACGCCGGCTCCGCTCCGGGGCATGGCGTAGACATTGATGAGGAACTGGCCGCTCGCTACCCCTACAAACGCGCCTACCTGCCGGTAAATCGTCTTGAAGACGGCACGCTTTATAATTGGTAGTTACTTTGGATAAGGCTGGCTTACCAGGCCAGCCTTCCGATCCCTTTACAGCGAATCTTGGCTACATGAAAGGAGCTGTAGAGGTGGCATTACAAGCAAACAGGCTTTTGACTATGACAACCTCTTCAAACCTCCCGAAAGAGTCACGCACTCCTGTTTTGATCGTGGTAATGGGTGTGTCAGGATCTGGCAAGACAACTCTTGGAAGGGCGCTGGCGGGCCACCTGAATTGGCGCTTCCTGGACGCCGACGACTTTCACAGCGCTGAATCTCGTGCGCACATGGCGTCCGGAAAGCCCTTGACCGATGACATGCGAAAACCCTGGATATCGGCTATCTGTCAAGAGCTTAAAGAGCACGCCGAAGACAACAGGCCAGCCATTCTTGCTTTCTCCGGTCTTAAGAAATTCCACCGCGAGCCTTTGCGTCACTGCGGTTTAAACGTGATATTCCTACACTTGACCGGTGAGCGGGAGACGTTGGCGCAACGTATGCTCGCACGTAACGATCATTTTATGCCTCCCAGCCTGCTGGATAGCCAACTGGAAACCTTGGAGATCCCGGCAGATGAAGAAGACGTTTTCTCGCTAGCCATTGAAGAGCCTTTGGAAGATCTATTGATTCAAGCCGAAAAATTGGTGAACGAACACGGCAACTCCTAACGTTGAACAACGAGTATATCCACCCCGGTATCTCACAGCCCAACGCCTCCATAACACCCGGAAGCGCCCGTACCTCAACCAGGTTCTTTGTCGCGAGACCTGCTTAAGGCATATGGCGCTTCATAGCGTGGTTATGCCGGTGTATCAATAGGTCAAACCTGCACCAAACTCAAACAGAGCATAACCCTCTGGCTCAAGATAACCGGGAACATCTGACCGATTGGTCTCCACCGCCTGCTGTGAGATGGGGATGGTAAACGGAAGCTTCCCGGTGGGAGCGAACCGCCCCTCCACAACATCCATCAGCGCCTCCATGGATGTGCCAAAAGTCGCCACAACTGTGTTCAAGGAGCCCTGATCAATCTCATTGATCACCCAAGGATTGCTGAAGTTGATCGCTACCACCGTGGGCTTGTCTTGCAGCGCTTGATTCACGCGCTCTACATCGACACCGTTCTCGCCAAGCCTGAGGTCAATTGAGGCACCCGTGGAGCCAAACAGGCCACCGTTATTGGGGAGCAACCAAAGCACCACGACATCCGCCTCTTCACGTGTGCGCACAAACTCAACATCCCACGGATGGGACATCGGAGCGAAGACTTCACTGGGATTGCCACCTTTCAAATCGTCCCGATAACGCTCCACATAAACCTTGGAACCGGATGTCAGCGGAAGGAGCGAATCGTCATTACGCAGAAGCACTATGGATTTGCGCAATGCGAGGTCGGCCCGCTCCTGATGCTCTTCACTGCCCACGATCCTCTCTGCATAGCCGGGATCCACATAAGGGTCCTCAAACAGTCCCAATGCAAACTTCTCCGCCAACAAGCGCCGAACGGAGTCATCCAGACGGGCTTCCGAGACCAGCCCGCTCTTCACGGTTTCGAGCAAACTGGCCGGATCCGCCGTTCCGGAGAAGAGGTCAACACCGGCGTCTAGTGCTCTGCGGTAGCGCTCCGGCAATGACAGGGACTCCACTCCCCAGGGCATCATTTCGATGGGGCCGGTATCCGAATTGATAATCCCCTCAAACCCCATCTGCTCCCTTAACAGTCCGGTCAAGACCCGCTTGTTGTAAGCAAACGCCACCTCTTCAAAATCTGTTCCTACCGGCTTCGCGTAGTACGGCATAATGGATGAGGTTTTGGCCTCAATGGCCGCTTTGAACGGCTTCAGATGGTAATCGAACATGTCGCCAGGATAATGCTGATCCTTGCCCCAGAAGAAGTGGGGGTCCTGCCCATCAACCTGAGGGCCGCCACCGGGAAAGTGTTTAGTGGTCAGGGCGACCGAGCCTTTCCCCAAATTCTCTCCCTGGAAGCCCAGGGTCACCTCACGGATCATGTCCGCTGCCAAGTCGGCGTTCTCGCCGAAGGTCCCTTCGACACGTTCCCAGCGCGGCTCCGTGGCGAGGTCCGCCATGTACATATAGCCCTTGCGCAGCCCGACCGATGCCCACTCACGGCCGGCAATTTCAGCAAACTCACGGGTCAACTCAAGGTCCCGCATGGCAGCGAGCCCCAGCTCACCGGGCCAAGTGGAGAAGGTGGTGTCGCCCAGACCAACCCCCATAGCGTTATCTACCGTTACATGATTACGCGGGTTGGATGAAACGATCACGGGAATTCCCAAACGGGTACCTTCCGCGACCGCTTGAACGTTGTTGGCCCACTCTGCGATTAACCGGGGATCGGCATTGGTACGCAGAATCAGATGTCGGAGGTGGCGCTCCTCTATTCCCTTCGTGGTACCGGAAAACATCAGCATCGGCTCGGGTAGAGGCTGCCGAGTGAAGAGATTCATCTCCATGACGATGTCCTCCTCGGACAGGCCACTCGTCACCTCTCCACCCCCATCCCTTAAGCCGAAAGCACTCCCGCCGTCCATACTCACCGAGCTGATCAGCATAAAGCCAACCTTCTCCTCCAGCGACATTTTGCCGACCAGGTCCTCGACCCGCTCAGCGGTAGGTCGGCGCCAGTCTTCATAGGTGTCCAGCGCCCCATTCTTATTCAGGTCTTTGAATTGATAGCCGTCCACACTGAGCAATTCACTGTTTCGGGCTTCCAGCTCAGGTTGACTGTGGCTTTTCTGAGGTTCTTCAACTGACGATTTTTGACCGCAAGCGGCGATCGTGACTGCCAGCGCGACGACAGCGAGTCGAGCCGAGCGTGAGCAGTTACCGATGAGGACGTCTTGGATTCTCTTCATAGCCTAACCTACCGAATTTGGTAATCATTGAGGGTAAAAGACACACCAGTAGTGCGCCTCCAGAGGTAGAGCGTTTCGGCAGGATAATTCGATATTGGTCCGACGGTCAACTGGTAAGGCCAAAAGCCTAATAGGCTTCTGCCCGTCGGATTGCGCGCTAACCCGACCTACGGGGTCTGCGCAATCTCCGAGTAGGTCGGGTTAGCGAAGCGTAACCCGACAGAGGCCCCGGGCTAAGCGGTCAGCGGCCAGCCCAGAATCAGCACCACGATGGTCGAAATACCAATCACGACATTCATCGGCGCCCCGACCTTCAGGAAATCGGTAAAGCGGTACCCCCCCGGGCCGTAGACCATCAGGTTGGTCTGGTAGCCCAACGGCGTGGCAAAGCTGGCGGAGGCGGCAATCATCAGGGCGAAAATATAGGGCTCAGGGCTCAGGCTCGCTTTTTCGGTGATCTCAAGCACCACCGGCAGCATGATGATGGCCGCCGCATTGTTGGTAATGCACTCGGTGAGAATGGAGACCGATATATAGACCATCAGCAGAATCAGCCAGGGATGACCACCGCTGAGACTGACCAGTGTCTCCCCGAGCAACCGGGCCACGCCGGTTTTATCCAGTGCCACCCCCAGCGCAAAGGACGCGGCAATGGTCAGCAATACCGTGATGTCCAGGCTTTTCTGGGCCTGAGGGGCGGAGCAGCAGCCGGTAATCAGCATGGCGGCAGCGCCCAGCAGGCCCGCATGCAGAATCGGCAACAGGCCGGTGGCGGACACCAGGACCACGGCGAGCAGAATGCCCCAGGCCAGGTACGCCCGTTGATGGCGCGGCGCCTCGGTCTGCAGGTCATTGATCAGCAGGAAGTCCTTGTTGTACTGCTGGCGACTGACAAAAGCCGGCCGCGCTTCCAGCAGCAGGGTGTCACCGGGCTTGAGCTTGATGGTGCCCAGGTTGCCCGGTACTCGTTCACCGTTGCGGGCCACGGCGAGCACTACCGCCCCGTATCGCTCCCGGAACTGGGAGTCCCGGATGGTCTGATTGATGCAGTTACTGTGGGGGGAAATCACCGCTTCCACCAGGCGCCGTTCGCTGTGCTCCCTTCCCAAGGTCGGCTCACCATTGGTGGAGGCCACAATCCCCTTGATCCGCAACAGGTCGGAAATCGCTTCGGTATTACCCGCGAAAATCAGCCGGTCGCCCGCCTGCAGAGGCTCTTCCGAGCCTACCGCTGGCACGATGGCTCCGGCGCGCTCGATCTCCACCAGGTAAATCCGCTTCAGGTTACGCAGGCCCGCCTGGACGACGGTCTTGCCCACCAAGGGCCCATCGGCGGCCACGGCCACCTCCAGAGTGAACTCCCGCAGGTTCCCGAAAATTTCCTTTTCCCGCCGATCCGGCAACCAGCGGGGGAAGAACACGATAATGAAAACCAGGCCGATGATCGCCACCGGCAACGCCACGGCGGTAATCGAGAACAGCGAGAACCCAGCCTCTCCGGTCATGGACTGGTACTGACCGTTGACCACCAGGTTGGTACTGGTGCCCACCAGCGTCAGAGTGCCCCCCAGAATGGCGGAGTAACTCAGGGGAATCATCAGCTTCGAGACGGGAACGTCAATGCGCTTGGCCCAGGCCCGCAGGGCCGGAATCATGGTGGCGACCACCGGGGTATTGTTCAGAAAGCCGCTGAACAGCGCGACCGGGAAGGCGACCCGCATCTGGGCGCGCCGGACGCTCTTCGGCTCACCGAGCAGATAATGCACAATCAGCTCGATGCCTCCCGAAGCGTGAATACCGGTGGCCACCACAAACATGGCGGCCACGGTGATCAGGCCGCTATTACTGAAACCGGAAAAGGCTTCCGACGGTGTCAGCACACCCGAGACCAGCAGGATCACCATCACGCCAGTCATGACCAGATGCGGGCCAATGCGCGTGAAGATAAGAGTGCCCAGTGCCCCCAGGGTCAGCGAAAGGGACAACAAGCCTTGCCATTCCATACAGTCTCGTCCAGATTAGGGTGATAATGCCCGCGAGCATAACCAAAGCGGGTTCTAAGAGAAAATAGTTATTGGCTCTAGGGTTATAACACTGGAGCATATACGCATCCAGGTTTGCCGACCCTTCGTACTGGCTGGACAACCACCCACACAAGGAAACTTTCATGGCCTCTCTTCGCAGTGTATTGCGCACGGCCGCTCTTCGCGGGCTGGTGCTGTTGAGCGCCCTGATCACCCTGCCCGGCACGGCCGCCGAACTGGATATCGAGCTGACCAACCCGCCGGCTGACGGCCCCCTCTACGTCCTGTTGTTTGAGGATGCCGACACCTTCGGCAGCCTGCGCACCGCTCAGTACCGGGAGCGCTTTGTCGCCGGACAACCGATTCGGCTGTCCGTCCCGGAAGGCGACTACGCCGTCCTGCTGTTTGTGGATGAAAACGGCAACGGCGAGTTGGATCGCAATTTTATCGGCATTCCCCGGGAGCCCATTGCCCTGTCCAACAACTATCGCCCCAAGGGGCCGCCCAACTTCAATCGGGCCCGGCTGACTCTGAGCGACGACGCGCCCACGCAACAGACCCTCTCCCTGAGCCAGATACTGGGCGATACGGGCCAGTGGGGCGTCGGCATCGGCGCAGTCGGGCAGACCTCGCCCTACCGGGGCAGCACCAAACAGCCCGGCACGGTGATCCCCGCTATCGTCTACATTGGTGAGAAACTGCAGTGGACGGGACCGCGTATCCGCTACACCCTGGCGGGCAGCACGGACTGGCGACTGGCGCTTCAGGGGGATTTACGCCTGGGCGCTTACGAAGAGCAGGACAGCCCCTTCCTCGCCGGTCTGGGTGATCGCGACACCACCCTGATGCTGGGGTTGGCCTGGACCCGTGAACTCCCCGCCGGTATCGATTTTACCGTCAGCGCCAGTCAGGACCTGTTCGACCGCTCCGGCGGCCAGCAGGCGGAACTGTCGCTCAGTCGCGGTTTTCAGTGGGGGAATTGGCGACTGTCACCGTTTGTGGGGTTGAATTGGCTGAGCGCCGATTTGGCGGACTACGAGTTTGGCGTGCCGACAGAGGCGGCCACCGCCGAGCGGCCCGCCTATCAACCGTCTTCAGCCGTCAACCCGGAGGCCGGGGTGACGTTCTTTTACGAAATCACCCAGGGGTGGCAAATGGTGGGGAATATTGGCGTGGAGCAACTCGACGACGAGCTGACCGATAGTCCGATTGTGAATGAGGAGCGGTTGATGAAAGGGTTTGTGTCGTTGACCTATACGTTTTAGGTGTTGGAAAGCATGGGGGAACGGCGGATGCGGCCTGCGGCCTCCGATACGTCGGACCGATCCGCCCTACCCAACCTTGCGTAGGGGCTGAGCGCAGCGATTGAACCGCGCACCCGCCGTAACCTGCCTCAATGCTCGTGGTCGTGCTCGAACGCCCCTTCAAACCCGAGCCACGCTACTTTGGCCGGCGTAACGTCCAGGTTGAGAACCGTCTCGACCGCACCGGATTCCAGATCCACTTCCACCACCGTGTTGGCCACCGGATCCGTAATGTAGACCAGATGACTCGCATGGGACACGCTCATCACCGGGCGCAAGTCTTCCGCCAGACCACCCAGGTCGCTGGTGACGGCTTCGATTGGCTCAAGCACCGCCCAGCCATCGGCGATTTCAAGGCGAATCAGATCACCGGTGCTATCCAGCACCAGAAAGTGTTCACCCTCGGCATCGAACCCGTAGCCAATGGCGGTACGCTCTGACTCACCGCGCCAGTCAAGCGGCTCTATGCTGTCCGCTTCCGGATCAATAAGATAGAGCTCTTCCGAAGCAACACCCACCAGTATTTCTCCCTCGGACATTCCATAGAGCGAACCGATGCGTCCCACAAAGCCTTCCGGATTGGCGATTTTCTCGCCGACGAACTCGCCGTTTTCCTCGTGAATCACCAACACACCATCCGTGCAGCCAAAGGCGACACCGTGATGCCACTGGGCACTCCCGTGCAGTCCGGGACAGAGCGTTTCGAAGGTCTGTTCGAGTTCGTACTCGTCATCGTGCCAGTGGTAACGCGCTACCTGGTTGGGCAAGGTGGTGCTGTCATCATTGGCATCCCGGACAGTGGCAAACAGGTACTCTCCAAACTGCTGCGCTGCGCCGTGCTGGTGAGTGTCCAGGGTCAGCCATCGGCCACTGCCATTGTCGGCCATATCGGCTTCGGAAAAGACCCCGACCTCAGCCGCCTCGCCCTGATCGGCATTGCCGTCATAGAAAATCACCGAACGCTCGCCACCGGTGGTGAAGTGGGTCGGGCGTGGACCCGGCGCCGAGAAGTCGGCAAAGCTCGGGGAGGTGATGGTGTAATCCCAGTGATCATCGTGATACTCGTGAATCAGACCCGAGTCCACCGCGTTTACTTCACCCGCATCCCGCTGCAACATCACACCAAAGCGATGGTTCGCGCTGGCGTATACCGCCGAAGCCGGATTATTCAGTTCGTAATGGGCCAGCTCGTCGCCGTCATCCAGATCATAGAGAACCACTTCGGCCTCATCGTAGGCGGCTACCAGTAACCGGCCTTTGGTTTCGGGCGCGTCACCATGGGCTGAACCATGATCATCATCGTGATCGTCGGAATGATCTTCCACCGGATCGCGTTCCACAATCTCGGTGCTGCTGCCACCGCAGCCGCTCAGTACCAACAGTGAGCTCAGGCACAAAGCGGTTGAAAGTCCGTGTTGCCAATGCATGTTTGAAACTCCTGTTGTTCGATTATTAAATTGTTGGTTGCGTCGGGTGACGGCGGATGCGGGCTTTGCCCTCCGATACGTCGGACCGATCCGCCCTACGCAAACTGCCGTGCTATCCGTAGGGGCTAGAATCGGGAGCGCAGTCCTACCGCCAGCGAACGCGCCGGTAATGGCGCCTTGTCTTTCAAAAATGAGGTGTGCGGACGGGCTTCGGTGTCCGTGAGGTTGTTGCCCTGGACATAGAGGGTCATGGTCTGCGCGGCCCACTCCCAGTCGTAACTCAGCTGGGCATCCACCAGGGTGTAACCGTCGGACTCCGTTTCCAGATTGGCGGTGCGGTCCTGATCGAAGTAATGTTGCGCGCCCAACTCCGCCCGCCAACCATTGAGGCGATACTCCAGTTGCGCTCCGAGACGCAGTGGCGGAATACGCGGCATGGCTTCGCCGCCATTCAGGGTGGCGCGGGTGTAGTCGCTCATCAGGGTCAGACGCCAGGGGCTGGCCACCTGCCATACCAGTTGGCCTTCCACACCGTACAGGCGCGCGTCGCGGGCGGTGTAGTGATACACCGGTAAGGCCTCTTCCTCCTCATGCTCTGCCTCGCCGTGATCGTGTTCATCGGCGTGATCGTCCTCGGCTTCCAGGCCCGTGGCAGACAGATAGTAGAAATCATCCATCTGGTTGTAGAAGGCGTTCAACGTGAAGCCCACATCACCTTCAAACTTGCGCAGAGTCAGATCGATGTTGTTGGACGTTTCCAGCTCCACCGCCGCCGGACTGACCTCGGCGTGAAAGTGCCCATCCGCCTCTTCATGCAAGTCATACAGGGCACCGATTTCATAACTGCTGGTACCGATATGGGGGCCAAAGGAGTACAGCTCGGCCGCCGAAGGCGCGCGTTGCGCCCGGGACAGTGACAGCCCCAGGTTGTAACCCTCGGTGAAATCCCACACCGCACCGGCAGACAGGCTGAACGGTTCAAAGGTCTGTTTCACTTGATAGGCGGCCAGCAATCCGGGTTGATCTTCCATCGGAACCGTCACCTGATCGGCGGACAGTTCGACCCGCTCAACCCGCGCCCCCAACTGAACCTGTACCGGGCCAAAGTGCCGCTCCTCCATCCAGCCCAGCGCCAGGCTTTCCGTTTCCGAGGGCGGGGTGAAGGCCTCAGCGCCCTCCGCAGAAAAGTCCTGATGCTTGTACTGAAGACTCCAGGCACCGCGCCATTCGGCCACCGGATGATGAAACAGCTCGGCGCGCACTTCCCGGCTGGTATTGGCGAAGGTGGTAAGAGGCACACCCTCTTCAATTTCCGAATGGCGATAATCGGTATAGCCTAGGCGGGTGTTCAGGGCACTGAACCAGGCGTGATCCAGACTCAGCTCGCTGATCAGCTGTACCCGATCCTGCTCCAGGTCGGCGTACACATCAACGTCGCCCTCGCCTTCATGACCGTGGCCGGGAATTCCGTAGGTTCTCTCCAGCCGTCCGACAGAAACACCCACAAAGCCGTTATCCAGTAAATAGCTGGCACCAATATTGGCGCCCTTGGCCCGGTACGCGGAGTTATCCAGGCGCCCGTCAAACGCTTCGTCGGCATGATCTTGCTCATGACCAGCCTCGTGCTCTTCACGCTCAGCGGCTACCGGAATCCGGTAATCGTTGGACTCTCGCCAGAAACCATCTGCATGCGTGGCCCAGGAGCCCGCCCCTCCGGTAACGCTGCCGCTGACCAGTTTTTCATCCGCCACATTGTCATGTTTCAAATGCCACTGGCCGGACAGCTCATTATCCGTCGGCACCCGGCCGTCGACGATATTGACCACCCCGCCGATCGCTCCGCTGCCATAGAACAGAGTGGCCGGGCCGCGCAGCACTTCCACCTGCTCGGCGGTCGAGGTCTCCGTGGTCACCAGATGATCCGGCCCGACCCGGGAGACATCGCCGGCATCCAGGCCATTCTGGGTGATCAACACTCGGGGTCCACTCAGGCCCCGAATCACCGGGCTGCTGGCGACGGGCCCAAAGTAACTGGTGTGCACCCCCACCTCATTCTTCAGGGTTTCCCCGAGCGTGGAGGCCTGCTGACGGGCGAGGGTATCACCGGCAATCACATTGACTGGCTGGGCGGACTCCAGGGTGGAGGCGTGCCAGGGCAGTGCCACCACTTCGATCACTTCAATGCGGGTGGGCCGCAGCCGGATGGTCACCGGCCCCTCATCGAGATCGACATGCAGCTGCTGATGCACAAACCGGGGCGCCATAATATGCAGCTCCACTTCGTCACCACGCAGATCTTCCAGTGAAAAACGACCGGCGGCATCAGTCAGGGCCTGGCGGTTACTGCCCACCCATTCAACCACCGCGCCGGCCACCGGCTGGCCATCGGCATCCAGCACCGCGCCGGTCAGGGTTTCCGCCAGCGCACTTGGGGAGACCAATCCAGCCCACAACAGCCCAATACCACTCCATTGCAACCAGTTCTTCTGCACAACAACCTCCGGGATAGGTAACTCGCTTAGTTTTGTTATGGTATAACATAACTAAACAAATGAAAATCCCTCCCCGTTGTTTTGCTCGACGCCCCTTTTTGAGTCACTGAACAGTGCAGAAGATTTATGCGCCAATATTGATCCACTCCCCGCCACAGAAAACCACGTCCGGAACCCATCACAGCGCCTGAACATGCACCAATCTGAACCGGCTCCGCACTCCGACAGCGCGGCAACTCAAGCTTCCGGATCAGCCACCTCCGCCGCCCGATTCGAAAACATCTTTAAAAACAAGGCGTTAAAAAATTATTTTATTTGGCATAGGCATTGCAACTTCAGCCCCGGTCGCGCTGCGTGTTAGTTATCGACCTCGCGTGTTCAAGCACAACAGATGATCACCCCTGCAGCGCAATGCGTGCCCCAAAGCGGTTCACTCCCCTCGGGCATGCCCCTGACAACCCGGCCCCATACTCTGGATTGATGTCTTATGAGCCTGAACAAACTGAACCCGCTGGATTTTTCCCAGCCCGCCATCCGGGTCCTGCACCTGACCTGGTTTGCCTTCTTTCTGTCGTTTGTGGTGTGGTTCAGTCACGCCCCTCTGAAGCCCCTGATCACTGAAACCCTCGACATGAGCGGTGCCCAGTGGAAAGCGCTGCTGATTCTCAACGTCGCCCTGACCATCCCGGCCCGCATCGTGATCGGGATTCTGGTGGACAAGTTCGGCCCACGAAACGTGTTCTCCGGGCTGCTCGCCTGCTCGGGGTTGTTGTGCCTGGCCTTTGCCGCCTCACAGACCTTCGAGCAATTGGCGCTGACCCGTTTTCTGCTCGGCTTCGTCGGTGCCGGCTTCGTAATCGGTATCCGCATGGTGGGCGAGTGGTTTCCCGCCCGGCAGGTTGGCCTGGCGGAAGGTATCTATGGCGGCTGGGGCAACTTCGGCTCCGCCGCCGCGGCCTTTACCCTGCCCACCCTGGCCGTAGTGGTATTCGGCAGCCTCGGTGGCTGGCGCGCAGCCATTGCCTGCACCGGCCTTATTGCCATTGTCTACGGTGGCATTTTCTACTGGCGCGCGCGCAACACCCCCAAAGGCTCCACCTATTTCAAACCAAAAAAATCCGGCGGCCTGGAAGTCTCCAGCAAGCGTGATTTCTGGTTCTACATCGCGATGAACGTCCCCATGTACGCCATCCTCGCCGTACTGGCCTGGCGCCTGGGCCCGTCCAACATCAGCCTGCTCACCCAGAGCTCGGTCTACCTGATGTACCTGGTCCTCCTGTGCCTGTTCATATTCCAGTTCAGCCAGATCTATCGGGTGAACAAAGACATGCTCAAACACGGCGTACCGGAGCACGACAAGTACGAGTTCAAGCAGGTCGCGGTATTGAGCTGGGCCTACTTCGTCACCTTCGGCTCCGAGCTGGCGGTGGTCTCCATGCTGCCGGCCTTCTTTCTGGAAACCTTCACCCAACTGAGCCTGGCCGAAGCGGGCATGCTTGGTGGCGCCTTCGCCTTTATGAACCTGGTGGCCCGCCCGGGCGGCGGCTGGATCAGCGACAACTTCGGGCGCCGACGCAGCATGTCCATCTTCATCGGCGGCCTGGCGGTGGGTTACTTCGTCCTCTCCCAGGTCGGCGGCGGCTGGCCGGTGTGGCTGGCGGTAATGGCGGTGATGTGCTGTTCTTTCTTTGTCCAGGCGGGCGAAGGCGCGGTGTTTGCCATGGTGCCGTTGGTGAAGCGTCGCATGACCGGCCAGATCGCGGGCATGGCCGGCGCATACGGAAACGTGGGTGCGGTCACTTATCTGACGGCCTATAGCTTTATGGATGCGAGCACGTTCTTTCTGGTGATCGGCGCCTCGGCTGTAGCGACCTTCTTCCTCGTCCAGATGCTGGCCGAACCCAAAGGCCATATGAGCGAGATGATGGCCGATGGTACTTTGCAGAAGATTGAGCTGACTTGATGCTTGGGCTTATTAGGTTGTAGGAAGTCCGGGTCGGAGCGGGGTGATTGGCGTAGGTCGGATTAGCGCAGCGTAATCCGACAGAATGACTCCGGGGGTAAATTGTCGGATTACGCTGCGCTAATCCGACCTACTCGAAAAGCCACCCTCTCCGAGAGTCTCCAAAGGCCTCACCCTGTCCCGCCCCTCAATGCCAACGAATGGACTTCACTACCAATCTTCTACAAATGCCAGATAGATGGCACGGAGGGCGCTCGTGGGGTATACCGTTTGTAGACTCTCGGAGGCAGGGAGCCGACGAGAAGCCTACAGGGATGTATTCACGGCGGGTCTACAAACGGTATACCCCACGAGCGCCCGGACTCTCCGACTTCAAAAAACTGACAATGATTTCTAAATGGACCATATAAAATCGAAAATAACCATCGACTTTGCCCAGTATAGTGACGGCGGACGCAAAGGCGAAAATCAGGATACCATTGGGGCGCGCTTGCCCGAT
>NZ_DFTP01000106.1:9283-20458 GCF_002381585.1 Marinimicrobium sp. UBA4209 | reverse complement strand
CGCGGCGCTTACCCACAAAGGCATCGCCATTGCCATCGCCGATGGCGTCAGCTCCAGCGCCGCCGCGCGCGAAGCCAGCCAGACCGCCATAACCGGATTCTTGACCGACTACTACGCCACCCCCGACACCTGGAGCACCCGGCAATCCGGTCAGCGAGTACTGCAATCCCTCAATCGTAGCCTCTGGGGCCTAAGTCGCAACAGCGTGCGCGGTGAAGGGCTGCTTACCACCTTCAGCGCCCTCATCCTCAAAGGCAACAACGCCTACCTCTTTCACGTCGGCGACACCCGCATTTACCTCTGGCGCAGCGGCCAACTCGAACAACTCACCCGGGACCACTGCCAATCACTCAGCCGCGAAGAAACCTACCTGAGCCGGGCACTGGGCGCCGACGTTGGCGTCGAGGTGGATTTTCACACCCTGGAAGTACACGTTGGCGATGTATTCATTCTGACCAGCGATGGCATCCACGATCACCTGCCCGAAGACCGCCTGCGCGTGCTGATCAAAACCCACTGCGATCACCCGCAGCAACTGGTGGAGAAAGCCAGTAAAGCTGCGCTCGACAATGGCAGTGATGACAATCTGAGCATACAGGTAGCCGCGGTCCGGCAACTGGGACACGCCAATCAGGATGACGCCATGGACGTACTGGCGCGACTGCCTTTTCCGCCATTACTCGATACAGGGCAGACCCTGGATGGGTTGCGGGTGGAAAAACCACTGCACGAGTCCAACCGAAGCCAGGTCTACCAGGTGCAGGACGACGCCGGGCGAAGGATGATCATGAAAACCCCCTCGGTTTTATACAGCGACGACCCTGCGTACCTCGAACGATTTGTGATGGAAGCCTGGATAGGCGCACGGATTCAAAGCCCTCAGGTCGCCAGGGTTATGTCGGGCCCCGAGCCCCGTTCGTGTCTGTACTATCTGACCGAGTACATACCCGGGCCAACGCTCGGGCAATTGATGGCCGAACGCGGACCTCTGGCAATCAATGACGCGGTGGACATTACCGGGCAGTTGATCAAGGGTATACGCTCCTTTCATCGAAAGGAGACCCTGCATCAGGACATCAAGCCGGACAATATTGTTATGGAACCGAAGGGACCAGTGATCGTGGATTTCGGCTCCTGCTGGGTCGCCAGCGTGGAAGAGCTGGAGGCCCCCTTTACCCGAGATAAGATTCTGGGAACCATGGATTACTCTGCCCCGGAATATCGCTACGGTGGCCAGACCGGCCCGCGTTCCGACCAATTTTCCCTCGCCGTATTGTTGTACGAAATGCTCACCGGCCAGAAGCCGTACGGCGACGCTTATGGCAAAGCGTTGAACGAACGCCAGTTGCAGAAGTTACGCTATCAGCCCGCTCGCCATCACAACCCGATGGTGCCGTTGTGGCTGGACAAAGCGCTGGAGAAAGCCCTGAGCCTTCAGCCCCAACAGCGCTACGATGCCCTTTCCGAATGGTGGCAGGATCTTCAGCGGCCCAACCCGCGGTGGACGCGAGACGCGGGGCTACCCATATTGCAACGGCGACCCGAATGGGTGTGGCCGGTGCTGGCCATCAGCGGATGGGCCATCGTCCTGGTCTTGGCCTGGCACCTTTGGAAACCGTAGGTCGGATCGGTCCGACGCTTCGGAGCAAAGCGTAATCCGACACTATCCACCAGACGGTATCATTGGAGCAACCGCAGCATCTCCAACATGGCCCGACCATTGTGGTAAGGACCCTTCCAGGGGCCGAGCTTGTACGAAGGCGCGAGGCTTTGATCATCCAGCGTCGAAAGCCATAACCACTCGCCGTTTTCAGCCCTGTGATAGCGCTTGATAAACGACCAGAGTCGTTCCGTTGTCGCCAGGAAATCCTCGTTACCGGACAGGGTATAGGCTTTGTAATAACCCACCATGGCCTCGGCCTGCACCCACCAGACCCTTTCATGATTGAACGCCTGAGTCGCAAACTCAAAGCCGTCGTACATTTCGCCGTGCTCACCCATGGATTCGCGGAGACAGACGTAGGCGGTGCCGAGAACGCTCGGTTTCAGGCGCTCGCTGACCGCTGCATCGGCAAGGGACTCGGTGGCTTTTGCCAGCAACCAGCTGCACTCGATGTCGTGCCCGTAGGTATAACCGGGCGAATGATCCTGCCAGTCGTGATCCATGAACATGCGCAGGTGGAAGTTATCTTTGTTGATGATATGACGATCAAAACAATCAATCGCGTAATGCAGTGCGTCAGCGACTGAAGCGCGCGCATCCACCTGATAGAGAGTGGTGTATGCCTCCACCACATGCAGATGGGTGTTCATGGTTTTGGGGAAGTTAAGGTCCTTGTCGCTCAGGCGCACATCGTCCAGCGCGCCCCACTGGCGATTGAACGCCTCCAGATAACCACCCTTCGCAGGATCGACAGTGTGACGCTCCAGAAGGTCGAACGTCTGCTGCGCCTGCTGTAAAGCCAGGGGCTCGCCGGTCAACTGGTAATAGGCGACCAGGGCATAGATCGCAAAGGCCTGAGCGTACACCTGCTTTTTGGTGTCTTTAGGCGCTCCGTCTGCATCCAGAGTCCAGAAAAAACCGCCGTACGCTTCATCCAGAAAGTGAGCGAGAAGATACCGGTAACCGCGCTCCGCCGCCTCGCGATAACGGGGGTCATCCACCTCGCTGGCCAGTTCGCTGAAAAACCACAGAATGCGCGTATTCAGTACCACACCTTTGTCGGCGTCCGGCACCGGCACATTATCGACTCCCACTTCACCGTAAAAGCCACCGCGCTCCTGGTCCTGAGCATAGGCCAACCACCAGTCGGCAATCGATAGCAATTCCGAGCGGAACTCATGACTCAATTCCGACAACGGGCTTTTCACTGCGGGCTCGTATAACGCCATCAGTTGTTCATTCCTTCCAGCAGCGAGAGATTGGCCTCAATCAATGCGTTTCGGGTCGCCACCGACGCCGCAGAGCGCAACCCATCCTCTGGCGTATTGAGCGCGTAATCCACCAGTTTGTCGACGGTCGATGTCGCCACATGCATGCGGGTATCGGATGAGGCGTAATAGATGAACACCTCGTGGTTGTCGTTGACGATCCAGCCATTGGCAAACGCCACGTTGGAGACATCCCCCACCCGCTCATCACCCTGAGGCGCAATGAAGTGACCGCCGGGACGATGGGTGACCACCCAGGGGCGCTCCAGCTCGGTCATGAAAACGTACAACACATAGCGAAGCCCGGCGGCGGTGTTGCGCACCCCGTGAGCCAGATGCAGCCAGCCGTGTTCCGTTTTGATGGGCGCAGGACCTTGACCGTTTTTCACCTCTTTGATGGTGTGGTACTCCTTGCCATCGACAATCACTTCCGCTTTGATTTCGGCGTTTTCCATGGAGGCGCACAGGCCCCAGCCGATACCGCCCCCCTTACCCACACTGATAAAGCCGTCCTGCGGCCGGGTGTACAAGGCATATTGACCATCGACAAACTCCGGATGCAGCACCACGTTGCGCTGTTGGCCGGAATAGGTGATGAGATCCGGCAGCCGCTCCCAGCTCACCAGATCCCTGGTGCGCGCTATGCCGCACTGCGCCTCGGCGGCGGACAGATCATCGGGCCGGCTCTGGTCTTTGCGTTCGGTACAGAACAGGCCGTAGATATAGCCATCTTCGTGGGCGGTCAGGCGCATGTCGTAAACATTGGTATCGGGCCGCTCGGTTTCCGGCAGAGTGATCGGATAATCCCAGAAGCGGAAGTTGTCCACCCCGTTGGGACTTTCGGCGATCGCAAAAAAGGATTTTCGATCATCCCCTTCGACACGTACCGCCAGAAGGTACTTGCCTTTCCAGTACAGCGCGCCGGAATTGAAGGTGGCATTCACCCCCAGGCGTTCCATCAGGTGAGGATTGCTGGCCGGGTTCAGGTCATAGCGCCAGAACACCGGCGTGTGCGCGGCGGTCAGAATCGGGGATTGCCAACGCTGGTAAATACCATTGCCACCCGGGGCGGGCTGGTTCTTGCGGGTAATCAGGGTTTCATGGTCGCTCAGCAGCGAGCGGACAGCGTGGTTGAAATCGTTCATGTACAAGGGGTCCTGACGGTTGGCCGGACAGGTGAAAACGCCCGGCGTTGTTCGATACTCGTATTCGGCAACTGGAGCGCTGTACCGGCTGGGTTTATTCGGCGCCACAATGCCACTCAATGTAATCGGTTACAAAACAGATTGCAAGGTCTGCCTTCAATCTGATGGTCAATACGACTCAACTCAAATCGTTGAGTCGCCGCAATGGCCCACAGATCAGTGCCGGGACACGATATGGGCATCCGCCTCCTGCACCACATCGGCGGGCATATCGTCCGGATAATCCTCCAGCTTGCACCACCAGTTGCGCCACAGGAACAGACTGGTCAGCACGACCACCAGGGTCGCCAGCGCGAACTCCTGCCAGTGCTGGATCACCATAAAAATCGGCATCGCCACCAGGGCGGTTTGCCACACCACGCCAACCACAACATTCAGCGCATCCCGGGCAAAGTGTGGATTGACCTTCACCCCCGGGTGCTCGGCCTGCACCGCCTCGCGTACCGGCCCCCAGAAGCCCCAGGGGCGCACCTTCACATAGAAGCGCTTGAGCACCTCCATATCATCCGGCGCGGTCAGCAGGGACGCCAACACACAGGCCAGCAGACAGGCCGCCAACATGTAAGGGAAGGCGTACAGCGGGTCCAGGTCGGTCAGGGCCGGCAACGCCAGGGCAATGATCAACCCCACCACCATGCCGAAGAAATAGCCGTAACCGTTAAAGCGCCACCAATACCACTTGAGCACATTGGAGGCGGCATAGGCACCGTAGAGCCCACTGACGATCCAGGAAATGATTTCGTGCAGCGTGGGAATAAACAGCCCGATACCGACCCCCACCACCACAAAGGCGATGGACACGATGTAGCTAAGGTACACATAGCGCTTGGGCTCCGCCTCATCGTTGATATACCGCTTGTAGATGTCGTTAACGACATAGGCCGGGGCCGCATTGGTGGTCGCAGCGAAAGTGGACATAAAGGCGGCCAGCAAGCCGGCAATCAACAACCCGAGCAGACCGGTAGGGACGTAGTGCTTCATGGCCAGGGGCAGTATCTGCTCAAAATCCACCGCACCGCCCATGGCCCGCAGGTCGTCCATGAAAAACGCCAGCGCCAAAACCGTCAGGCCGGTAATCAGCATATAGCGCGGAAACAGCATCACCACATTCACAAACCAGCTCACCTTGGCCGCCTCGATGGGCGACTGCGCCGAGAGAATACGCTGCATATCGTAGTTGGGGGCCGGGCCAGCCATGCTCACCAGAATCCCCTTGAGCAACATCAGCATGAAGAACACCCCAAAGAGCTCGTAGCCATCGGCGGCGATGCGGGCGTTGGCCGCCTCGAGGGTCCCACCCCAGTCGATATCCAGGGTCCAGCCGATGCCCACACTGGTCCAGCCATCCGGAATGATTGCCTGCAACACCTCGGGGGAGACTTGCTGCATGGCAATGAAGCCCACCGCGACACAGGCAATGGTCATGATGAAAAACTGCAGCACCTCGGTGAATACCACACTGAACATACCGCCCTTGACCACATACACGGTGGTGACCGCGGTGATGATCAGGCCGTAATAGATTTCGTTCCAGTACTGATCCGGGTGCAGCTGCCAGGGCAGAAAGACAGCAGCGAATTTACCGATACCGATAAAACCGTAGGCCAGGAAACTCAACACCCCAATCAGCGCAAAGGCCACCACACTCAGATGCGACAGGCGTGCCCCCAGGCCGTCGCCAAACCGGAAGGTGATCCACTCCGCCCCGGTCATCACCCCGGAGCGGCGCAACCACACCGAGAGAAACACCATCAGGAACACCTGGTTGAACACCGGCCAGAGCCAGGGAATGTAGATGCTGGTCAGGCCGTAGATGAACAGCAGGGACACCAGCCACATGGTACCGCTGATGTCGAACTGCCCCGAGGCGTTGGAAATACCCAGGTAATACCAGCGCAGCTTGTTACCGCCTAGAAAATAACTGCGGATATTGTCCGAGGCCCGCCGCGATACCCACAGCCCTACCCCGAGTGTGGCAACGCCGTACAGCAGGATGATCGCGAGATCCAGGGGGGCGAGATTAAACTGCATAGTGAAAAGTCCCATTATTATTGACGAGGCGACCGCCCGCTTGCGTCGCCCCGTTTGTCATAGCCGCTCACAGCAGAACAAAATGCCGGATGAACGCCGAAAGATGCGCAAATGTAACCGGTTCCATGACGTATTGCAAGCGCCACCCTCCCACTACCCACCGATCGCTGGCGCTCAACCTCTCATCCGGCTGTACAAGCGCGGGGGAGGCGATTATCCTAGCTCCCACTTACAGTCGCAGGGACCACATCGCGCGTCCTGAGAGCCTGAGGGAGGCCGCCCGCCGGCGCAACCCACTATCGGCACAGGCTCCGAGTCCAACAACAATCCCATAATAAATAATGAGGTGTTCAGTGAACGAACCTTCCCAGCACAAGCTATCGATTCTTGAAAAGTCCGGCTACGCCATGGGCGATGCCGCCGCGAACCTGGTATGGCGCGGCGCGCTGGCGTATCTTGCCATTTTCTACACCGACACTCTGGGCATTTCCGCCGCGGCCGCCGCATTGCTGCTGCTGTTGGTGCGCCTGTCGGATGGCATGACCGACATCGTGATGGGCATGGTGGCGGACCGCACCCAATCCCGGCACGGGCGCTTCCGCCCTTGGATTCTCTGGTCCGCCCCGGTGCTGGGCCTGTTTATGGTCCTGGCCTTTACCGCCCCCGACCTGAGCCCGGGCATGAAGCTCGCCTGGGCCTATTTCACCTATATCGGCCTGACCCTGGCCTATACGGTGAACAACGTGCCCTACTCGGCCCTGATGGGCGTGATGACCCCCAGCCACAATGAGCGCAGCGTGCTGTCGGGCTACCGCTTTGCCGGCGCCTTTCTGGGCGGTATTCTGGTGATGGGGTTCACCCCCATGATGGTGGAATATTTCGGTCAGGGCGACTCCGCCCAAGGGTATCAGCGGACCATGTATGTGTTCGCGGCACTGCTGGTCACCCTCTGTATCATCACTTTTGTCACCACCCGCGAGAGGGTGGAATCCGCCGTAAACCAGGCCTCTCTCGGCAAGGAATTGAAAGATCTGGCGTTCAACCTGCCGCTGATCATTGTTCCGTTGATGGCGATTTCGGCCTTCTTTTACGCTGTCACCCAAGAGCCCGACGCACGCTATCAGCTCGATCCGACCATCACCGGCATCGTCTCACTGCTGGTGCTTGCGGCGACCGGCTACTTTGTGCGGCGTCTGATCCGCATGCCCGAGAGCGCCACCACGCCCTCTCAGCGGGACCTGATCGACCTGCTCACCAACAAGCCCTGGCTGATGGTTCTGGGGTTGGGTTTTCTGACCATGCTGTTTAACGGCATCAAGTACGGCGTGATCGCCTACTACTTCACTCACTACGTGGGCGATGCAGCCCTGGCCGGAATCTATTTCATGGTGCTGCTGGCGGTATCCATTGTCGCGGCGCTGACCGCCGGCTACCTGGGCCGCCTGCTGGGCAAGAAAACCCTGTTTATCATTTCCTTGTCGGTCAGTGGAATACTGACTTGTGGCCTTTTCTACCTCCCTCCCGATGGTTTCTGGGTGTTCAACTTGAACCTTTCCTGGATTCCACTTTTGGAAGACGGTCTGGAAGTGCGGATTTATTGGGTCTACTTGCTAGGTGGCGCTGCGGAATTCTTCGCCGCCTTTATGCCGGTGCTCACCTTCAGCATGCTCGGCGACACCGCCGATTACTCGGAATGGAAACACGGGCGCCGCGCCACCGGGTTGTTCTACTCGGCGGGCACGTTCATCCAGAAAACCGGCGGCGGCTTTGCCGGGGCCCTGGTGCTGGTGGTACTGGCCGGTTACGGCTACGTGGGCACCGACCCGGAGACCATCAAGGCAGCCACCGCCGGCATGGTGCACCTGATGAGCTGGATTCCGGCCCTGTTCGCCTTTCTGGCCATTCTGCTGCTGGTGGTGTATCCGTTAAACGCCGAGCGCATGAATCAGATAGAATATGAATTACGCCAGCGCCGCCGCGATGCGGGGGTCAGCGACAGCTGATGCGAAGGGATTGGCGCCAGCGGCGGAATACGGTACCTTGTACGGCTGACCTGTCGGCCGTTCCAATCCAATAAACGAGTTGCGCTATGTCCAGCATTCGAGATGTCGCCCGCGAGGCGGGTGTCTCCGTCGCCACGGTTTCACGTGCCCTGAGCATGCCCGAAAAGGTCTCTGAAGAGGCCATGAACAAGGTGCACCGCGCCATCGAAAAGGTCGGCTACCGACCCAATATGCTGGCCCGCAACTTCCGTTCGGCGCGCTCTTACGCCATCGTGGTACTGGTCCCGGACATCGCCAACCCGTTTTATTCGCTGGTCATCCGCGCCATCGAGGATCGCGCCCAACAAAAGGGCTACGCGGTCCTGCTCGGGGATACCCGGGGCACGCCGGAGCGTGAGCTGGAGTACATCCGCCGGGTGGAAACCCGGCTGGCGGACGGCCTCCTGCAACTGCGCCCCCACTCGGAAAAAACCCACAATGTGATTCCGCCGGATATCGCCACGGTCAATGCCTGCGGCTGTGAGTACACCACCGGCCCGTCGGTGCGCATCGACAACCGGGGTGCGGCAAAAACCATCGTGGATTACCTGATCTCTCTGGGGCACCGACGCATCGGCGCCATCTCGGGTCTGAAAGACAACCCACACGCCATCGATCGGATGAAAGGGTATAAAGAAAGCCTGGCCGAACACGGCATCCCGTTCGATCCGGACCTGGTGGCCGAAGGCGACTTCACCATGTGGTCGGGCCTGAACAGCGCTTTCCAGTTCTGCCACATGAAGAACCGGCCCACCGCCATCTTCTCCACCAATGACGAAATGGCCATTGGCGCCATCCAGACGTTGAAGTCCCAGGGCATCCGGGTGCCGGAAGATATGTCGGTCACCGGCTTTGACGACATCGCCTACGCCAAGTACACCGACCCGAGCCTGACCACCATGTCCCAGCCCGCCGAGGAAATGGGCAAAATGGCGATGGACATGCTGCTCAAGATCATTGAAGGCGAGCCCCTGACCCAGACCGAGTGCGTGCTACCGACGGAATTCATTATCCGCAAAAGCACCGCCCCGGCACCGGGCGCCGAGCTGCCCAACACTCCCAAAAAGGTGACTCCCGCTCCCTAGAAGTGCGGGGCCTGAAGCGCCCGTGCGGCGCTAGCCACCGGCCCGACCTCTGGCGTAGTCCGCCACTTCCGCCGCCAGCACCACCAGGTGATACAGGGTGCTGGCGGGCGCCTTGTCCAGCACCACCTCATCATCGGCACCGCGCTGATCGACATAGGCACCGGGCGTGGTTGCGGTCAGGTAGTAAGTGAAAAGATCATCAATCGCCTGAACCGCCCGGGCTTCCGCTTCCGGGTCACCGGCGCGGGCGCGCACCAGGCTGCCTTTGATCAGCTCGGTCAGCCCCCAGCAGCGCTTGCTGTTTTTGAGTGGTGTGCCATCCGGCAGCACCTCATCCAGAACCAGACCGGACGCCACCCGGCCGATGGCCAGCCCCTGGCGATACAGCGCCTCGGTATAGACCTCTACCGGGTGCCCACTCAGGCGGTGGTACCAGTCCAACAGCCACACCCACTCGAACATGTGCCCCGGCTCCACCGGTGCCTGCTCGGGCGCATGTTTCAGGCGCCAGTCCTCTTCAAAGAACTCGAACAGCACCCCCCGCTCCGGGTCAAAAAAGCGGGTCTGGAACAGAGCGAACAGCTCACCGGCCCGAGCCAGCCATTTACCGTCGCCGCTGGCCTCATAGAGCGCCATCATGGCCTCGAACAGGTGCATATGGGGGTTCTGGCGGCGCTGGGCATAGTCGTAGTCGCCTTCCGTCCAGCCACCGTGCACCGAGGCGAAGTGCCGGTCCAGGTGGGCCATCAGGGCTTCGGCGCCGTCCAGATAGGCCCGGTCGCCAAACGCCCGATAACACCAGGCATAGGCGAGCAGGAAAAACGCGTGATCGTACAGATCCTGCTTCTGATCAATAACCTGAAAGTCCGGATTCATCAGGTGGGTAAAGCCGCCTCCGGCGTGGGGATGGGCCGTCCGCTCGGCCACAAAGCGCATCAGTTGGCGGGCCATGGCCTCACCGTCGCACCAGCCGCGTACGGTGGAAAACGCAAAGGCGAACGCCTGGCGGGCCTGGACCCGCACCCGGATATTGGAGGGAAGATCAATCGAGCCATCGGCGTTCAACGCCTCCCAGTGGCCTCCATGCTCGGGGCTCAGGCCAACGCGCTGCCACAGCGGCAGTGATTCGCGGGCAATCCAGCGTTCGAGACGCTCGGCCGCGTCCTTGATCGTTTGAGTCATATCCGGTGTGTTCCAGTCATTCACAGTGTCAGAAACAGAGAGTGTCAGAAGCAGAGAGGCCCTCTGGTCGCGGACAGTTTACCCATCAACGCCGAGCAGAGCACCCCTGAAACTCGAGCCCTAAAATAAAGCACCCCGGCTGAAACCAGCCGGGGTGAAAGGGTACAACAGCTTGGGTAAAAAGCTCACCGCGCGCAAGCGCCGGTCCTGGCGATGCCCACAGCAGCGCTGACCAGTGCAATATGTAAACGGTTTACCGCAGGATAACCGGTTTAATGCACCAATCAGGCTCGTATTGTGCGCATTTTTGTAACCGGTTTCAATATGTTTTGTGAAGCTTCTTCCAGTGAAGATCAAAATCGGGACGCCAGAAAGAAAAAAGCCGGGCTACTGACGCAGCCCGGCGAAACATGGAGAGAACAAAAGATACAACCAAAACAACGTCTACCAAGACACAGCTCTGCTTGGCGGCCGCAAGGGGTGCCTGCAGCCTGGGCGGGAGCCCTGAAAGGGGACGGACCCACGCCATACCAAGGACATCGCTTATGGTAATAATGAGTATAAGACCCGATTTGCGATATTGTCAAGGTGACAATAAAGATTTTTTCAGTGCAGTGTCTGATCGCCCAGCAGCGCCTGAATATCGCCCGCGTTGAAGGAGTAATGCTGATTGCAGAACTGGCAATCGATACTGATCTA
>NZ_DFTP01000106.1:7155-9182 GCF_002381585.1 Marinimicrobium sp. UBA4209 | reverse complement strand
ACTGATCTTGCCCCCCTGCTCGATCAGCAACTGGTCCACCTCTTCACGGCCCAGGGAGAGCAGCGCATTGGCGCTGCGCTCGCGGGAACAACTGCAGCGAAAGCGCAGCTCGCTGGGGTCGAACAGGCGCAGCTGGTATTCGTTGAACAGCCGATAAAGGACATCGGCATGGGGCAGCCCCAGCAGTTCCTCGTCCTTGACCGTCGAAGCCAGGGTTCCCAGGGTTTCCCAGTGGTCCCGGTTTTCGTCCGGGTCCGCGTGCTTCTGGGTCGGCAACGCCTGGAGCATTAGCCCGGTGCAGGCCTGTTCGCCGGTGGCGAACCACAGCCGGGTTTTGAGCTGTTCGGACTGGTAGAAGTAGTGTTCAAGGCACTCGGCCAGGTTGTCGCTGTCCATGGGCACCACCCCCTGATAGCGCTCACCGCGCTCCGGCTCGATGGTGATGGCCATGATGCCCTTGCCCAGCAAATCGCCCACACCGCGCCCCTGAGGGCGGTCAGCGCTGTCTTTCAGCCGGATGATGCCGCGCAGGTTTTTGTGATGGTCGCACTCGGCCATCACCATACTGACCACTCCGTCGCCTTGGGCCTGCAGGCTGATCATGCCATTGAACTTCAGGGTGCTACTCAGCAGCGCCACCGCCGCCAGAAATTCTCCGAGCAGTTCACGGACACCCTCCGGGTAGGGGTTGTTGTTCATCACTTCCCGGTAGCTCGCGCCAAGGGTGACAATTTCTCCTCGAACGTCGCATTCGTCGAACAGGAAGCGGTGCAGCAGGTCGTTATCGAACATGGGGTGTTGTAGTCCAATTCAGTAGTGATGAGAGGGTGGATAAGGCACCGGGAGGCGCCGGCAGGCGCGCTATGGACCCAGTTCCTGACGCCGGAAGCGGTGAATCTGGCGGCGCTCCTTCTTGTTGGGCCGGTGGTCGCTGATGATCTGACCGGCGAGCCCACCGGCCTTGCGTTGCGCCGCCCGCTCCTCGCGCAGGGCGATGCTCTCGGCGGTCTCCTCGTACAGCAACTGGGCTTCGGGCGCGCCCCGCCGCTGGTCCGACAGCGCTTTGATCACCACGGTTTTGTCATCAAAACCCTGGCGGATCTTCAGGGTCAGCCCCAGCGTCACATCCTTGCTGGGTTTCACCCGCTGCCCGTCGCACTGGACCTTGCCGCCCTCGACGGCCTGCTTGGCGATGCTGCGGGTCTTGTAAAACCGGGCGGCCCATAGCCACTTGTCGATTCGGACTTTCTCCAGAGGTTCACTCATGCGCTTTTCGGTCGTTCCGGGGGCGTAATTTCATCAAAATGGTGAATGGCCGGGTAATCTTCCACCAGGCGTTCATTCTGGCTGTCCGGCTGATGGATACACAGCAGGTGGCGGATACCGTAGTCCCGGGCCGAGGCCAGTACTCGCGGGGTGTCGTCCACAAACAGGGTCCGCTCCGGGTCAAAGGGCTCTCGCTCCTTCAGCCGATCCCAGAAGGCCTGGGACTCTTTGGGCTCATTCAGCTCGTGGGATGAGATGATACCATCCAGCCAGCGGTCGATGGCGGTCTCTTCCAGTTTCAGGGACAGGCTCAGCGGATGTGCGTTGGTCACCAGCACCCGGCGCTTGCCGTGCTCCTGAAGGCGAGTCAGGAAGGTTTCCACGTGGGGACGAATCTGGATCTTGTGGCGCACTTCCTCTTTCAGGCCCCGGATATCCAGGGACAGGGAACGGGACCAGTGCTCCAGGCAGTACCACTCCAGGGTGCCCTGGCGCGCCTCAATGCGCTCCATCAGGAATTCGGTCGCCGCCGCCTGATCCAGCCCGTGGATTTCCGCGTAGCGCTTTGGGAGGTGATTCAGCCAAAAATAGTTGTCGAAATGGAGGTCCAACAGGGTACCATCCATATCGAGCAACACGGTGTCGATCTCTTGCCAGTTGATCATGCCGGGAACAGCCTATTACAACGGAGTTTGACGTCCAGTATGCCCAGAAAACCCGAGATATTAAAGCGCCACACCGTCGCCCGCAGCCGCCTCTTC
>NZ_DFTP01000106.1:227-7069 GCF_002381585.1 Marinimicrobium sp. UBA4209 | reverse complement strand
GCCGCCTCTTCCGCGCCGATGAGCTGCTGCTACGCTTCAGCAATGGCGAGGAACGCGTGTACGAAAAGCTCTGTGCGGGCGGCCCCGGAGCGGTGCTGATGGTGCCCATTCTGGACGACGGCCGGGTCGTGATGATCCGGGAGTACGCCGCCGGCATCGATGACTATCACCTGGCGCTGCCCAAGGGCGCCGTGGACCGGGGCGAGGAGATTCTGGATGCCGCCAACCGGGAGTTGAAAGAGGAAACCGGCTATGGCGCCCGGGATCTGCGTTTTCTCAAGCGGATGCACCTCTCGCCCGCCTATATGGAGCACGGCATCAACGTGATTCTTGCCCGGGGTCTGTACCCGGAATCACTTGAGGGAGACGAGCCGGAGCCGATTGAAGTGGTTCCGGTGGCGTTCGACGACCTGCTGGAGCTGGTCATCCAGGATGAAGTGTGCGAAGGCCGCTCGATCGCCGCGTTGTTTTACGCCAAAGCCTGGCTCGAAAAACACGGCTGAATGGCCCCGATTTTGCGCTTATAACCTGCACAGTCGAGCCATGCGCCAAACGGCCATTTTGGTAACAAAACAGTCTATTGGAACACAGAACAGCGCGGGGATATTGGACTATTCTATAACACTAAAGGACACGCAAGGAGATTGACCATGACCCGACCCAACCACGCCTTCAGCGCCTCGCTCAAGGGGACCGAGCAACTCCGTGAAAAACTCATCGGAGAGATCACCCGCTTTGAACGCCAACTCGATGCCCTCAAAGCCAGCGATGAACCCGTCGATTTCAGCATGATGCAAACCTACAAAGAGTTGATCCACTCCCGCCGGGACATGCTGGCTCAGTTACCCGCATCGTTTTAATGACGAGAGCGTCTGCAACCCGCTGAATTTTCGCTATACTGGCACCCTGACAATCCCATAACACACAAGGATTCAATGGATGCTGGTTACCAATCTCGAGATCGTACCGGGCCGTAAAGTCAAAGATCATCTGGGCCTGGTTCAGGGCAGCACCGTGCGCGCCAAGCACGTCGGTCGTGACATTGCCGCCTCGTTCAAGAACGTCTTTGGTGGCGAACTCAAAGGTTACACGGAACTCCTCAACGACTCCCGCCAGGAAGCCATTGAGCGGATGAAAGCCCAGGCAGAATCCATTGGCGCCAACGCCGTACTCAATGTGCGTTTCTCCACCAGTTCCGTCGCCCAGGGCGCCGCCGAATTGTTTGTCTACGGCAGCGCCGTGGTGCTTGAGGACTGAACGCATGAACACACTCATGTCGCTGCAGTTGCTCGGGCCGCTGATATTCGGCCTTGTGCTTCTGGCAACCGGTTTTGTCTCCGGTCGCATTCTCGAGCGTCGCCACTACCAGCGTATTATCGAAGCCGAAACACGCCCCGGCCAGGTCATGGTCTTTTCCGAACGCCTACCACCCCCGGAACTGACCCCACCGCAAACCCAACTGGTCATGGGCTCCGTCGTCGTATCAGTGGACTACTTCAAACGCTTTATCGCCGCCCTGCGGTTGCTGGTGGGTGGTCGCCTGAACAGCTACGAATCCCTGATCGACCGGGCACGTCGTGAAGCACTGCTGCGACTGCGCGAGGAAGCCGCTGCACTGGGCGCCGACCGGGTGTTCAATATCAAATTTGAAACCGCCGCCATCGCCGGCCGAGGCCGGGAAAATAGCGTCGGCTCACTGGAAGTACTCGCCTACGGCACGGCACTGATTCCACCGCGCTGATGGGTTATCAGAACCGACAGCCTCCAGAGGGCATCAACTACGAACCCCAGGGTTGGCAGCGGGATTTCATCCTCCTGGTACTCGGTTTTGCCGCCGGCCTGGCACTGCTGACCTGGCTGGTCATTCTGGTGTTGGGCTGGAGCGCCCGCTGGATTCCCTTCTCCTGGGAGCAGTCGCTCAGCGACTCCCTGAATGAACAGCTCGAACCGACCGAACGCACCGAATACCTGCAAACACTGACGGACGAACTGGCTCGGGCCGGCGGCCTCAACCCGAAGCTGAATGTTGTGGTTCATCACCAGGAGCAGGAAACTGTCAACGCGTTTGCCACGCTCGGTGGCCACATTATTGTGCTGGACGGATTGCTTGACGAAGTAGACAGCGAACAGGGCCTCGCCTTTGTGCTCGCGCACGAAATTGCCCACATCCACTATCGACACCCGCTGCAGAATGCTGCCCGACAGACCGGACTCGGACTGATCAGCGCACTGATTTTCGGGCGGGGTGACCTGAACTGGCTCGCCGGCTCCGGTGGCCAACTTGCGATGCTGGACTACTCCCGAAAGATGGAGCGCGAAGCCGATGCCTGGGCCCTGGAAGCGCTGCACAACCACTATGGCCACGTGGCAGGCGCAGACTCACTGTTCCGCTGGCTGGCCGAACAACAGCAAGCCGGCGCCCTACCCGAGTGGCTGTCCACCCACCCGGACACCGAGGCACGACTGGAGCGCCTTGAGCAACTATCCAACGCCCGTGGTTACCGGACCGACGGCACGCTAACAACCATTCCCAACGTCTCGCCGTAACCGATTTTTACACTCCCTCACAACCTGAAGGCAAAAAAGCCAATCAGTCTTCATCCGTTTTATTGACGGTATCGCTGACAATACGACCATCCACCAGATTAATCGTGCGATCGCAGGTGGCGGACAGCCGGGGGTCGTGGGTGACCAGCAGGACCGCGCAGCCGCGTTCGCGATGGACCTTGCGGAAAAGTTCAAACACTTCGGCGGCGGTTTGGGTGTCTAGGTTGCCGGTCGGCTCATCGGCCAACAGCAGCGCCGGTTCGGTGATCAACGCCCGGGCGATGGCGATCCGCTGTTGCTGGCCGCCGGAGAGTTGGTTGGGCTTGGTATTGGCGTATTTCTCCAGCCCCACGGCGACCAGAAGCTCCCGCGCCTTGTCCCGAGCCTGTTGGTCGGGCTTGCCGTGGGTCAGCATCAGGGGCATCAGGACATTGTCGATGGCCGTAAACGCATTGATCAGGTGATGGAACTGAAACACAAACCCGATGCTGGAACCGCGCAGAGCCGTCCGGCCGGAGTCGTCCATTCCACTGGTGGCCTGTCCGAGCAGATACAGCTCACCACGGGTGGGGCGGTCCAGTAAACCAATCACATTCAGCAAGGTACTTTTGCCCGACCCCGAGGGACCAATCAGCGCGGCAAAATCGTTGCGGCCAATGGTCAGATCCAGGCCGTGCAACACTTCCACTTCATTGGGCTGACCGACATTGTAGGACTTCCTGAGCCCGTCGAGCCGAAGCACTTCCTCGGGCGTATCAGACATAGCGAATGGCCTCCACCGGGTCCAGTCGTGCCGCGCGGCGTGACGGCACGGCGGCGGCCAGTACCCCGGTCAGAGTGGCCAGCAGCAGCGTGGCCGCCACCAGACCAGGCGGTACCGGAATATAAAACAGCCCCGGGCCAAAGGTGTTGAATACCCACACCAACCCGTAGCTCGCCGCAATGCCCATCACCGAGCCCAGCAAGCCCAATACCGCCCCCTGAATCAGAAACACCCGCAGAATCTGAGCCCGTGTCGCACCGGTCGCGCGCAGAATGCCGATTTCGCGGGTACGCTGTACCACACTCACCGACAGCACGCTGGCAATACCAAAGGCCACGGAAATGGCCACAAACACGATAATCATATTGGTGGACAGGCTCTGGGCCGTCAGGGCGTTCATCAACTGGGCATTGGTTTCAATCCAGCTCTGCGCATCCAGGCCGATCAGACGCTGAACCCGGTCGGCAACCTGATCCGCAGTGAAAATATCCGGCACGGTCAGGTCAATCACCGTCACCCCGCCCGGTAAGTCCAGCAGCGACTGTGCCTGCTTCAAGTCCATATACACGTAGCGTTCATCCAGCTCCCGGACGCCCAGTTCAAAAATGCCGGAAATATTCACCACCGCGCCGTTCTGCTCGCCGGATTCCAGGCGCAGCTTTTGCCCCTGGCCCACGCCAAGATCCTCAGCCAGACGCGCCCCAATCAGCACGTCGTCCGCGCCCACGCGCAACTCGCCGGCCACCATGTAGTCGTCCAGAGGAATGATCCGCTGATAGCGTTCCGCATCAATGCCCACCAGTGCCACCGACTCCAGCGCTTCACCTCGACGCACAAAGGCGGGGCCGGACACCACCGGAGACACCGCACTCAGGCCGGGCAGTTGGTCGAGGGTTGCGGTGATTTCCTGCCAATTGTTGATCGAGCGCAGGCGCTGCGGGCGTTTGTCTTCCAGCACCAACTGCAACGTTCCCGGCGAGGCCGGATGCACCCGATTGACTTCCTCCGGCGCCAGCAGCCGGATATGGGCCTGGGTGCCCAGAGTGCGCTCAATGGTGTTGCTCTGCAGACCCTGAATCAGCGCGGTGATAAATACGATCACCGCCACACCTACGGCCACGCCGATGGCAATCATCAGCGATTGCGTGCGCCCCTCGCGCAAAAAGCCGATGGCGAGGGTCCACTCTGTCCATAAACGTTTCGGCCGAACCATCAGTCAAAGTTCATCGGTGATTCATTTCGGGAGGCGGCATCGTCGCGGTCGCTCGACACCGGCGCTTGCCGCTCAACAAAACGCACGCGTTTGCCCTCGGTCAGTTCCGTCACCATATCCGCCACCACCCGGTCGCCCTCGCTCAGTCCATTCTCCACCTCGGACATGGCCAATCCGCGCAGGCCCAGGGTCACCGCCTGGCGCTGCACCCGGCCATCGCGCACCAGAAACAGTTCGGCTTCTCGGCCCCGTACCGACCTCAGGGCATCGTTGGGGACAGCCCGCGCATTGTCTCGTCGCCCGGTTTCGATGGTGACCGACACGGTCATATCCTGGCGGACAAACGCCGGCACCGGATCGACGGCAAGGCGCACTTCCACCGTGCCGCTTTGCGGGTCGATACTCGGCGCAATAAATTTGACGCGCGCGGGAAAGGGTTGATTCGGATAGGCGTCGGCAATGGCCGTGGCTTTCTGTTCCAGGGCCAGGCGGGACAGGTTGCGCTCATCCAGCGGCACGCGGATTTCCATGCCCCCTTCCAGCGCGATGGTAAAGAGCACGCGGCCAGGCTGCACCAGATCGCCGGGATCGACATTGCGGGTCAAGACCGTACCGGCGACCTCGGAGCGCACCTCGGTTTTGGCAAGCTGGGCGCGCAGCGCGGCCAGGCGCTGCTCCAGTCGGCGCTCCTCCACATTACCCGGCGCCAGAGCGGAGACCGTCAAGCGCGCCGAGTCTACGGTGGCCTGGGCCAGTCGTTCGGCCTCTTGCGCCTGCTCCAATGCCTCGGCCGACAGCTGCGAGCGCTCTGCCAGGGCTTGCCGTCGCGCGGTTTCCCGCCGCGCTTGGGCCAGCTCCGATTCCGCCCGCTCCAGATCAATGGCCGCCTGTGGGCGCCGGGTGGTCACCAGCTCCTCCAGGGCCGCTTCGGCCTGACGCACCTCGGCGGCAATATCCTCGGCGCTCAGCACCAGCAGCAGATCCCCCGGCGCGACGGTATCCCCTTCCTGTACCCGGCGTTCCTTCACCACGGCGGTAATTTCGCTGCCGACCTGGGCGCGGGAGGCGGTCATCACCCGACCGGTGCCGACCACCGTCTGTACCAGCGGTACCGGCTCAATGACATAGCCTTCGACCTCCGGCCCCCGCCAGCTTTGCCAGCCAAAATAAAGGACGATCAAAGCCACAATGGCCAGAGGAACCACAACTTGGGTTGAAACGCGACGCACTCTGACTCTCCCGGTGAATGCTCTCTATGAAAACGTAGAATCTCACATCAATACCGCTATGACTACGCAATCCGGAGCGGAAAAGGCAAACGCCGGGCACAAAAAAACCCGCGCCGCCAGAAAGACGACGCGGGTTTTTCAGGGCAACCGCTTAAATATCGAAGCGGTCGGCGTTCATCACCTTGGTCCAGGCGGCGATGAAGTCCTTGACGAACTTCTCCTGGTTATCGTCCTGGGCGTAGACCTCGGCGTAGGCCCGGAGGATGGAGTTGGAGCCGAACACCAGATCGGTGCGCGTTGCGGTCCACTTCACATCACCGGACTTGCGGTCAACAATCTCGTAGAGATTCTTGCCTTTGGGCTCCCAGCGATAAGCCATATCGGTCAGGTTGACAAAGAAGTCGTTGGTCAGCTGACCTTCGCGATCGGTAAACACACCGTGCTTGGTACCACCGTGGTTGGTACCCAGAGCGCGCATGCCACCGATCAGTACGGTCATTTCCGGCGCGGTCAGTCCCAACAACTGGGCACGATCCAGCAACAACTCCTCCGGCTTGACGATGTAATCTTTTTTGAGCCAGTTACGGAAGCCATCGGCGACCGGCTCCAGCGGCTCAAAGGAGTCCACATCGGTCATCTCGTCAGAGGCATCGCCACGGCCCGGTGCAAAGGGCACGTTCACCTTGTGACCGGCGGCTTTTGCGGCCTGCTCGATACCGACACTACCGCCCAACACGATCACATCGGCCACGCTCACACCGGCGTCCGCCGCGATCTTCTCGTACACCTTCAGTACCTTGGCAAGACGCTCCGGCTCGTTACCGGCCCAGTTCTTCTGTGGTGCCAGACGAATTCGCGCGCCATTGGCACCGCCACGCATATCGGAGCCACGGAAGGTGCGGGCACTGTCCCAGGCGGTGCTGACCATCTCACCGATGCTCAGACCACTGTCGGCGATCTTGGCTTTGACCGCATCCACGTCGTAGTCTTTCTTGCCGGCCGGGACCGGGTCCTGCCAGATCAGGTCTTCGGCAGGTACGTCGGGGCCGAGGTAGCGCGCCTTGGGCCCCATGTCGCGGTGGGTCAGCTT
>NZ_DFTP01000106.1:0-185 GCF_002381585.1 Marinimicrobium sp. UBA4209 | reverse complement strand
TCCGGGTCCTTCATGAACTTTTCGCAGATGGCGCGATAGGTCGGGTCCATCTTCATCGCCATATCGGCGTCGGTCATGATCGGGTTACGACGGACGTTGGGGTCGCTGGCATCCAGCGGCTTGTCCTCTTCTTTGATGTCGATCGGCTCCCACTGGTTGGCGCCGGCGGGGCTCTTCTTCAGTTC
>NZ_DFTP01000109.1:20341-20642 GCF_002381585.1 Marinimicrobium sp. UBA4209 | reverse complement strand
CCGACACGCTGAAGGCGTGGACGGTGCTGCCCGCCGGACGTCTCGGGTTGATGAGCCTGGCGGTGCTGGATCTCTGGCGCGACCGCGGCGCCGAGCCCAGCAATGCCGAACTGGCCGCTTTTCAGACCGTGGTTGATGAGCTGGACAGCGAATCGCAGATGGCCCTCAAACTGCGATCTCCCGGGTTGGACCTGAACTTCGAGCAAGTCGAAGAAGAGGCCTATGCCGAGTATCATAAAAAACACGGTTTCGAACCGAGCTTCCGGCAGTGGAGTAGCGCCTCCAAAGGGGAGACGCTTTA
>NZ_DFTP01000109.1:19664-20178 GCF_002381585.1 Marinimicrobium sp. UBA4209 | reverse complement strand
CTGGTACGCCCAGGCCCAGCTGCAGAAATTCCACGCCGGTGTACGCGGCACCCACTTCCGGGACCCGAACGGTATGTCGATGCGTGCGGCGCTCGAGTTTTTGAAAAGCGAGTCAGAGCCCATTCGTCCGATCGCTGATCTGTCGCGCTACCTGAGCGAGCTGGAGCAGCGGGAAACCGTTGCCACCGTCGAAGGCAACGCGAGCGCCGGTGAGCAGCATTACGCCGTCTGTGCTTCATGCCACGGTGCCGAAGGGCAGGGCAATCGCGAACTCGGCGCCCCAGCACTCGCCGGCCAGGCGGACTGGTACCTGCTGAACCAATTGCAGAACTACCGCTCCGGCGCCCGCGGCAGCGACCCACGCGACCCGCTCGGCCAACAAATGGCCACCTTCGCCAACACCCTGCCAGACGAACAGGCCCTGAAGGATGTCGTCACCTACATCCGAACCCTGGATGGCGAAGAGTAACCTGTCGCTGAATATCTGGGTAGGTTACGGCGGATGCGGCCTTTG
>NZ_DFTP01000109.1:2290-19598 GCF_002381585.1 Marinimicrobium sp. UBA4209 | reverse complement strand
GGCGGATGCGGCCTTTGGCCTTATCCGCCCTACGAGACTATCGGCTTGGGCAATGGCGGGTGCGCTTCGCTCCGAACCGTCGGACCGATCCGCCCTACGGATAGTGCGGAGGTTGCGTAGGGCGGATAAGCCGTAGGCGCATCCGCCGTTACCCAAGCCGATAGCCCGTAGGTCGAATTAGCCCCGCAAGGGGCGTAATCCGACTCCACTCAATATCAGCATCCCGAAGGTTGTTGGCCTGGTTCCTGCTTAGTCCCTGCCATAATGAGAGGGCTCGACGCGAAGGCTGAGTGGCACTGGCGACGATGAATCGACCTGTGCTCGCAATGCGCCAAAATGGTACGCCACCCGGCGGCGTATGACTTATTGCGGTGCAGCTCCAGTGTGGGACCTCTGACGACAGCCGAACGGGAGACGACGTGATCGATATCGGTAGAGTAAAAGCCATCTGGCGTTATCCCATCAAGGGGATGGCGGGAGAGCGCGTCGAGTCGGTCCAGCTGGGCCCAATGGGGGTGTCGGGGGATCGCGTCATGGCGGTGCAGGACGTGGCCCGGCAGGAAATTCAGAGTTGTAAATTCCGGCCACAACTCCTTCAGTGCCGAGCCCAAACCGTAAACCCGCAGACGCTCGACAGCCCCATCGAAATTCAGTTCCCGGACGGCTCCCGCCTGTCCGCGACCGATCCTCAAACAGATCGACGTCTCTCGGCATTGCTCGGGCACGAGAGCCGTTTACAGCGGTTGCGCCCGGCCAACGATGAGGCTTTTTACCGTCGATACAAAGCCGACGATCACACCTGGCTTGAGGAGTTGAAGGCAACCTTCGAGCGCGAGCCGGGTGAGCCTTTGCCCGCGCTGGACCAACTCCCCGAGGAAACACAAAACTATGTTTCACTGCGGGGAAGCTTTTTCCTGGTCGCTCCGTTTCACATCGTGTCTACCGCGAGTCTGACGCACCTGGCGGAGCTGAATGCTCAAGCCGATTGGGACGTCGAACGGTTTCGACCCAATCTGGTGATTGAAACGCCGTCGGGCATGACGGGGTTGGCCGAACAGGCCTGGTTGGGAAAGGCACTGAGAATAGGTAGTGCGCGAATAGAGTGCTCCGAACCCGCTCCCCGGTGCGGCGCGGTTGTGCGAGCGCAGCAGGGCTTTGGTTCGGATACCAGTATACTGCGGACGATTGTCCGCGAGGCCGATCAAAACCTCGGAATTTATGGCGATGTCACCGACAGTGGTCAGATCACCGTGGGAGATCGCGTGTTTATTGACAACGGCCCAATCAAGTAGTGGGCCTTGATGTGAGCGCTACTGGGTGTTGCTGTCCATTTCTTGCGCCATGGTTCGAAAGGCTTCTACCAGGGTGTCGGCCTCCTGCGCCCCGGAAATCAGATAACGCTGATTGACCACAAACGCCGGCACCGCCGTCACCCCGGCGTTCTGGTAACTGCGTTCCTCCTCCATCACCGCCTGCCCAAACTCGTCGCTCTCCAGGATCCGTTGCGCCTCGTCCGCATCCAGCCCTGCGGCCTTGGCGCAACCGATCAATACGCCGGGTTTTGAAACATCCTCGGCACGGCCGAAATACGCCTCAAACAGGGCTTTTTTCAAAAACGTGGCTTTGTCCTGGGGCGCCGCCCACTTGAGCAGCCGGTGCGCATCAAAGGTATTGCAGGTATAGCGCTCCTGCATTTTCTCAAAGTTGAGTCCCAAGGACTTGGCAATGCCCATCATCTCCGCCTGGGCCGCCTGCATCTCCGCCTCCGGCCGACCGTACTTGCGCGCCAGTGCCGGCAGTATCGGCTCTGGCTGGGCGTCATCGTCCGGATTCAGCTCAAACGCACGCCACTGCTCGGTAAACTCGATCTCCTCGGCCAGCGCCCGCTTCGCCTGGTCCAGCCGGGCATAGCCAATGGCACACCAGGGACAGGCAACGTCGGATACGATATCGATATGTAGGTGCTTCATGGGGTACTCCGGATCAAGTGTGGTGCCAGTGTATCAAAGGTGATACGCGGATTCTCCGCGCCTTGGATGGCTCAAAGCAGGCAACACTTCTTGTACTTCTTACCGCTGCCGCAAGGGCAGGGGTCATTGCGCCCCACCTTGGGTTCCGCGCGCATCGGCTGTTGCACGGGCGGCGCGGGATCATAGTGGCTCCTCAAATCCAGGCTGTACGCATGTAGCTGGCGAGCGGCGGCCGGCACGGCGCTCGCCAAAGTCGGTAGGCTTTCGGGGCTTTCGTGCTGAATTTGTTCGAACATCTCCCCTGTTCCGAACACGTTGATCAGGCCGAGAAAGTAGAGGTACTCCTCCGGTAGACTTTCCCACGCATCGCCGGCGGCCATAATGGCTCGGGTGTAACCGGTGCACCAGTCTTCCACGCCATACCCGTCCTGACCCTCTTGAGGTTCGTTGAATACCGGGTAGAACTCATCGGGTTGATCAATCAGGGTATGGATGATGCTATTCATGTACTCAAACACCAGGCCAAAAAAACGCTCGAATTCACCCTCCGAGGACCAGTTTGGCTCTTGCTCCGGCCCGCCCCAGAGAGCGCCTATCCACTGACTGGGCATAACCGGCTCCGGGCTTGAGGCAATGGATGTCAGAAACCCATCCAGTGCGCTGATGTTGGGCAGAGACGCCGGCGTACCGTAGTCGCGCAACACTTGGGCCAAAAACGCCACATCCTTCGCCGGAAGCCCGCGATCCACAGGCCTGTAGACGTCCCCCGTTGGTAGCTCGTCGAGCTCTGCGGCAAATTCGGCCGCCAGATCGCCGTCCAAATCGTAGTCCCATGCCTCATCATAAGGATTGGGGAATTCGCCCTCGGGTGTATCGACGAAGGGGTGGGGCGCCAGGCCACTGCCAAAGCGGTACAGGCCATCGTCCATAAACCGAGGCACCGGGTCGAAACGCTCTTTTTTGCCCTCCGGGGTCTTCGCGGTTTTGGGCAGATCGCTGATGTAGCGCCCCAGGGCAAACGCCTGCTCCGGATCGAGCTGCGCCAACTGCTCGTGCGCCAGAGTTTCCCGAACCCACTGCTCGGCCTCGGTAACATGGCCGTTCACGCTCGGGTCCGTATTGCGGACATACACCATGCCGGCGGCGCGCTCGGTGAAATTCTGCACCACCTGTTCGAACTGATCGTCATCCACAAAACCGCCCTCGACCATCAACTCGAACAGGTTGCCCACCCAGGCTTCCACCAGATCCACCCAGAACTTCTCCGGCGAAGGGCGTTGGCTGTAAGGCAACAGCAGCGTGAAGCGGCTGTGTGCCTCCACCGCAATGGCCGTGTAAAGCCCACTACCGGGCCGGTTCTCGATTACATGGCACTGCCAGCTAATCAGGTCGGCATTGGTGATCAACGGCTGGGTACCCACCCGCTTGCCATCCGGGCTGGGCAGGCGGTCAAAGGTACCGCCCAGCCATTTTTCCAAGGCTTTGGTGGCGGCGACATGGACGAACATTTTGGGAGTTGGCATAACGAATCGGTTTGTCAGTGAGTGGGTGTGTAGCGTCAAACCGCAATGCTACCCCATCGCTACGGCGCCTGCGAGGTGGAACGATGGTTGAAACTGGCCTTTGAGCCGAATATCGAAACTAATCGGCTCATGTGTTGAGCTGAATGCCGACGATAACCGGCCAATGATACGTATCCGCATAACCCGGCACTCGCTCACATTCCGGACAGTACCGGGCTAATCTGGCTTGACTGTATCTCGTTTGAGATACAAAATAGGGTGTATTTATCCTCTGGAGGTCGCGCTTATGGCCCATACATCGATGCTGCATGTTAGGGTGGACGACAAACTCAAGGCGGATGCGGCGAACAAACTGGCCGATGTCGGCCTGACTGTGTCGGACGCCGTCCGTATTCTATTGACTCGTGTCTGCAAAGAAGGGGGCTTGCCCGCAGGCCTTACGACCGATGAAAAGGCTCACGACCTCTGGTTTCGGGAGAAGGTCTTGGAGGCACTGGCGGACACTGGTCCAGGAAACTCTCATCAACAGGTTATTGATGAAGCCCGGGCTGTAATTGAAAGGAAGCAGAGTAATGACCGACATACACTGGTCGGCGCTGGCTCGCGCTGATCTCTTGGACATTGTCGATTACATATCAGACGATAACCCTGTGGCTGCGCTGCAGGTCTTGGACGACATTAACACCAAGGTCGGCCAGCTAGCATACTTCCCACAATCGGGCCGCTTGGGCAGAGTTGAAGGAACCCGGGAGTTGGTCGTACTGGCGAACTATGTCGTTGTGTACCAAGAGGATGCGATTGCACCGCGTGTATTGCGAGTGTTACATGCCGCGCAACAATGGCCTTCGACCCCGGAGTAGAGCGTTAGAAGCCGAAGCTGAAAATCCCCCTCCGTGTTCAATATGCTTTTCCTATTTCAGCATTGGTACCGTAAAATCCAATCCTGTAAAGTACTGGCTAGACAGAAAAGCCGTTCAGAGACATGGATATGCAGCCCTTACTGACACCCTGCCCGCTCGATTTCGACGTTTTCGCTGCACCTCACTCCGCGCCCCGCCAAAACCGCGAGGCCGGTAAATGAGCCAGGGGGAACTGATCATCTACCGCACGGAGGACGGGCAGGCAGAGATCCAACTGCGGGTAGAGGGTGAGACGGCGTGGTTGACTCAAGCGGAAATAGCCGACTTGTTTTCTACGACCAAACAAAATGTCAGTTTGCACGTCCGTAACATCTTGAAAGAAGGGGAGTTATCCGAGCATTCAGTTGTAAAGGAAAACTTGACAACTGCCGCTGACGGCAAGAATTACCGGGTCAAATGGTACAGCCTTCCCATGATCCTCGCGGTTGGCTACCGAGTGCGCTCCCCCCGCGGCACCCAGTTCCGCCAATGGGTCACCGCACACCTGGAGGAGTACCTGGTCAAGGGCTTCATCATGGACGACCAGCGCCTGAGGGAGCCCGGCGGCTGGGACTACTTCGACGAGCTGCTGGCGCGCATCCGCGACATCCGCGCCTCCGAGAAGCGCTTTTACCAGAAGGTTCGCGATCTCTTTACCCTCTCCAGCGACTATCAGCCCGGCGACCAGGCAGCCCAGCAGTTCTTCGCTGAAGTCCAGAACAAGCTGCTCTACGCCGTCACCAGCCATACCGCCGCCGAGCTGGTGGTACACCGTGCCGACCCGCATGAGCCCAATATGGCGCTGACCAGTTGGAAAGGCGCGCGGGTCCGCAAAACAGACGTCACAATTGCCAAGAACTACCTGACCGCTGACGAAGTGGATACCCTTAACCGGCTGGTGGTGATCTTCCTGGAGCAGGCTGAATTGCGGGCCAAAGGCCGGAAAGACCTGACGCTGGATTACTGGCGCAACAACGTCGACCGCCTGCTGGAATTCAACGAGAGGCCCGTCCTGCAAGGCGTGGGCGCCATGAGCGCGGAGCAGGCAAAGCACGTTGTCCACGAGCGATACGAGCAATTCGATACCCAAAGGCGACAAAATGAAGCACTGGAAGCCGATGCCGAGGATCTAAAGGCCTTGGAGGCATTGGAGCAAGAGGTCAAACAGAAGGGAAAGAAGCCATAAACTGGTTTTGAGCCAAGGATTGCTCGCGCATAGTCACACCAATTTACCCCGCCAGTTGTCTTAGCCCAACCCTGCCTTTGTCATGAGGACGCCAGGACAAGAGTCTTGCTGAAGTACCAATCCGAGCAGCCTTGTTGGCACGCGAATCTTTCATCCTGTAAAGTACCTAAAACTGAGCGCTGGTTGATCTTTTGAGACTCTCATGCCCGATACGATTGGATACTACCAAGAGCACGCGGAAGAATTTGTGTCATCGACATTCGGTGTAGACATGGACGCGCTCTACAGCGAATTTCTACCTCTGATACCCAAGGGCGGGCATATTCTGGATGCGGGCTGTGGCTCTGGGCGAGATGCGCTTCACTTTCACCGCAAGGGTTTTACCGTATCCGCCTTTGATGGTGCTCTAGCTATAGCTGAACTAGCGCGGAACAAAACTGGTTTGGCTGTTGAGTGTCGACAGTTTTCTGAAGTCACAGAAGCAGCCGTTTACGACGGCATCTGGGCATGTGCCAGTCTACTGCATCTACCAGCAGATCAGATTCCAGACGCCATTGATCGACTTTGGCGGGCTCTGAGGCCCGGCGGTAATCTCTATATAAGCTTCAAGGTCGGTGATGGTGAGCGCAGCCACGAGGGGCGGCATTTCACCGACGCAACCGAAGTCGAGGCGAAACAGTGGCTATCAGACATTGAGGATTTGGAAAGCCACCGCTTATGGCGGACTGATGACCAGCGCCGGGATAGGAACGAGCAGTGGCTGAACATTCTGCTTACCAAGCAGCCTGCACCACACAGCAAACTCACTACCGGCGGAGAGAACAATCATTTCCTGCCCAAGCTCTGCCGCGCCATCAACCGTGCCAATCGAATTGATATGGCCGTGGCGTTTATCAAAACTACCGGTCTCAATCTGCTGTTCAAAGATCTGAATAACGTATTAGAGCGTGTCAAGAACCCATCAAAGTTGCGAATTCTCACCAGTGACTACCTCGATATTACGGACCCGGAAGCTTTGCGCAAACTACTGTTGCTGCAAGATCAGGGAGCAGAGGTGCGGGTATACCAGAGCCAGGGTAGCAGCTTTCATATGAAAGCTTACCTGTTCGCCGGTACCACCGAGAGTGATGGGCACTGGGGAAAAGCATATATCGGCTCGAGCAACCTGAGCCGTCAGGCACTACAGGATGGCCTGGAGTGGAACTATGAAGTGAGTTTTCCGACCGATACCGGGTACTTGGAGGCTGTAAGCCGCTTTGAAGAACTGTTTGCAAATGCGAAGACGCAACCGCTGAGCGATGCTTGGGTTGACGAGTACGAGGCTCGGCGTCAGCCGCCCACTCAATCCGTCGCCCCAGGTAGCATTGAACAGGAAGCTCCGCCGAAACCGACTATCGTTCAAAAGGAGGCTTTGGCCGCATTGGATGATACCCGCCAGCAAGGTTATGGCCGCGGCGTAGTGGTGCTGGCGACTGGGTTGGGTAAAACTTGGCTGTCCGCCTTCGATGCGGTGCAGATGGGCGCTCGGCGAATCTTGTTTGTCGCTCACCGGGAAGAGATTCTTAATCAAGCAGCAGAGACTTATCTTCGTATTAAACCCAGTGCCAGGGTTGGCTTTTATATGGGGAAACAGCGCGACACTACCGTTGACATTCTTTGTGCCTCAGTGCAGACGTTGGGTAGGGTTGAGCATTTGGAGCAATTCAAGCCCCAACACTTTGATTACATTGTAATTGATGAGTTTCACCATGCGGCAGCGCCCACTTATCATCGGCTGCTCAGCCATTTTGCACCTCAGTTTCTGCTAGGGCTGACCGCCACTCCTGATCGCACTGACCGCTCCGATATACTATCTTTGTGTGATGATAATTTGGTTTTTGAGTACCCCCTGTTCGATGGTGTGCGGAGTGAGCATCTCGTTCCATTTCACTATTATGGAATCTATGACGAAGGTGTCGATTACACAGAAATACCTTGGCGAAATGGTAAGTTTGATCCTCGCTTGTTAGCCAATAAGTTGGCGACTCTGGGCCGAGCCAGGCACGCCCTTCGGGAGTGGCGGCAGTACCGTCAGAGCCGAACTCTGGCATTTTGTGTGTCTCGCCAGCATGCTGAATTTATGGCCGAGCAATTCATTAAAAGCGGTGAACGGGCTGCCGCAGTGCATGGTGAATCGGAACTGTCGCGTGGCGAGGCATTGGAGCACCTCGAGCAAGGTGATCTCGATATTGTCTTTTCGGTCGACTTGTTCAACGAAGGGGTCGACTTGCCTGCAATCGACACAGTGCTTTTGCTTCGCCCAACCGAATCAAAAATCCTGTTTCTGCAACAGATTGGCCGGGGCTTGCGCCATAGCCCGGGTAAATCCCAGCTAGTGATTATTGATTTTGTGGGTAATCACCAGAGCTTTCTACATAAGCCACAAGCCTTGATGGGGCAGGCAATGAACCACCGCCAACTCGCTGAGTTTGGGCGAAAAGCTGAGCATGAGCGCTTGGCTCTTCCCGATGGGTGCTTCATTAACTATGACTTGAAGATCATCAATTTTCTGAAAGATCTGGATGCCAAAGGGCCGGATAAGGATTACGTGTCATTAAGAGACACCCTGGGCCGCCGCCCGACACTTACTGAGTATTACCATTTTGGCGGAAACCTTACCCAAACGAGGAGGCAGCATGGCAGCTGGTTTGGGCTGCTTGAGGCCATGGGTGATCTCTCAGAAAAGGAGTCTGCTTTAGTTAACCAGCACAAGGACTTCTTTGGTGAGCTGGAAACTACCTCAATGGCCAAGTCTTTCAAGATGATTTTGCTAGAAGCCTTCCAGCAGTTGGGTGGATGGTATGAGCCCCCAACACTGGAAGACCTTGCTAAGTCGTCCTGGGAAGCGCTGAAGCGCCGTCCCCGTTTATTTGTCGAAATCAGCGATTCAGTACGGAATTCCGACGGTGGCTCGAAAGAATGGCAAAAATACTGGAAGAAGAATCCCGTTGATCACTGGACGAACAAAAATCCCGCAATATTTCGGGTAGAAGGCGATCGCTTTGTCCCGGCGTTCACAGTTGACCCTAGTGTGATTCCCGAACTTGAATTCATGGCTCAAGAGCTTCTGGACTACCGGCTGGCTTCTTACGAGGCGCGGGCCAGTGTTAAATTGGAAGCACCAGAGAGCCGAGTAACTAGCTTGCCGGAGCGATCAGGTATTGAGTTGCCTTACTTTCCAACGTTGAAGATTGCCTGCGGTCATTTCCGCAACAGTCGGGCCGATGCAGAAGAGTACCGGCATTTGCCTAATGTTTACGGACGCCTGGACCCGACGCGGCATTTCATTGCCCGTGCTTCTGGGGAGTCCATGAATGGTGGAAAGAACCCCGTCCGCGATGGCGATTATCTGCTACTTGAGCAGGTCAGTCCATTGAAGGCGGGTAGCATCACAGGTAAAACCCTTGCTATTGAGCGCGTAGATGAGGCCGGAGATACACAATACTTACTCCGGAAAGTGTTAAAAGATGAGCAAGGAGAATACACCTTGCGCGCGGCCAACCCAGACTATCAAGATATACGTGTAACACCGGAAATGGCTGATGAGTTGCGCACCTTTGCTAGGTTGATCGCGATTGTGGATCCTGTCGAATTAGCTGTTGGTGAAGCATTTTATCGAGAGGAGATTCCAGAGTTGTTCGGAGCGAGCTATAGCCCTGGAAACTGGAACAGCGGTCATGTGTTCCTGGAGCAGAAACAAGCTCATGTTTTGCTGGTCACATTGAACAAGCAGGGGAAGGTCGATAATCATCGGTATGTAGATTATTGGGTTGACGACAACCACTTTCACTGGCAAAGCCAACGTTCTACTACCCCGGATAAAAAGAGGGGTAAAGAACTCATTCATCACCAAAAGTTGGGTCTATCCGTCCATTTGTTTGTTAGAAAGAATAAACTTGTGAATGGTAAGTCGGCACCTTTCGTTTACCACGGCCCGGTAGCGTACGAGAGCCACGAAGGAAGTGCGCCTATGAGTGTCGTTTTTCGATTAGATTGACAAGTCTGTTAAAAGAAATGAGCTCTTGTTTTCCAGAAGTGTGCTCGGTTAGGCCCAGGTGGGACTAGTCCGAGCGGGTTGAGCGAGATAGATTTTACCGCGCGCAAGCTGGCGCGCTCACTGTATGGCTGGGCTATGGCGGGCGTTATGCATATTCGGTTTGGGGGATGGGCCATTAGCGGGGCATGGGGACTTTTGTGATTGACTTCACAAATGGACAGTTGCCTCAATGTTTGAAATTGACAGTCGCGTTCAAGACGAATTAAGGTTCACATAGCTATTGAAAGGAGATTCAAGTGAAATATTCCTCTTTTGTGATTGGCCTTGCCGTTTTCCTGCAGGCTTGTGCCACGACCCCGTCGCCTTATATTACTGAGTGTGCTCAGCCCGCGTGCGAGCGACAGGCCTCCGAACAATCACTGGCCAGCCGTGCTTCGGACGGAATAGAGGTCGTAACCAATAGTCACTTATCGTTCCATATCAGTAGCACACCAAAGAAGCTTGTTCATCAGCAGGATATGCTGTTCATCATCTTCTCTGACGACACGAAAATCGCCGCATCAACCTTATCATTAAGCGATTTCGGCCTGAATGACAGTGAGCTTTCCGCTTCTTCGCTCCTAAACCTGTCGTTAATGGAAAAGTTCAGTTCGCTACCGAACAGCCTTAGCCGGGCCGAGCGGCATGTCATTCGGTCAATAAAGCTAGATGCGATGAGCGGTGACGAAGCAGTGCGTTACACCGGCGATAATATTACAATTTACCTCTATTCTGAAACAGACAAGAAGCACAAGGCCTATGTTGTGTCCGGGAAGGAGTCAACGTCCTGGACAATGCTGGACCTTTACGGTCTGACGAGAGATGACGTCAAAGACGTGCTTTCAACTATTAAACCGTTTTAACACCAACCTCTGTAAGGAAACACTATGAGTGAACCTCTCACCGCATCCGAAGTTCAAGATACCAAGGATGTCCTTCAAAATTTTTACGGCGCGCAGACACAGAACTGGCGGATTACCGTGAGGACCCTAGAGGTTCTGGGGCGTCTGATTGAAAAAACACGGGCGTGTGACAGTATGATGGATTTAGTGCCCAGGCCGTTTGGCGGTGGATCGGTGATTAAGTGGGGACAGAAGCAGATACGACAAGCCGTGCTCAGAAAATTGAAAGATAACAGTGGAAAACATTATATTGCCTGCATGAAGGCGTCCGCCGCGTCTATGAGGACTGACTTTTATATGTCAGGCCTCTAAGAATGTTTAGTTCGCTGACGCCCCAACGGTCACCGTACTGAGCTGTTGGGTGTTTGAAGAAAGATGGCGGATGCGCAGGCTTATCCGCCCTACGGGAAGTCGTGGTAGGGCGGATAAGCGAAGCGCATCCGCCGTTGCCTGTTTTAGCTCTAGTTCAGTATTTCTCTTAAATACTGCCCCGTATAAGACTTCTTTCGTTTGATCACAGTGTCGGGCTTACCTTGAGCGATAACCTTGCCACCCTGGCTACCACCCTCAGGCCCCATATCAATCACCCAATCCGCCTCGGCAATTACATCCAGGTTGTGCTCGATCACCAGCACTGAATTGCCCGCATCCACCAGCCGGTGCAGTACGTGCAGGAGTTTATCCACATCAGCCATATGCAGGCCGACGGTGGGTTCGTCGAGGACGTAGAGGTTGTGGGCTGATCTTCTTCCTTTGTTGTCTTCCGGGGTCATGTTGGCTTTGCTGAGTTCGGCCACCAGTTTGATGCGCTGGGCTTCGCCGCCGCTCAGGGTCGGGCTCTGTTGGCCCAGGGTCAGGTAGCCCAGGCCCACGTCCTGCAGTAGGCGCAGGGCGTGGTGGACTTTGCTGATGGGGGCGAAGAACTCGACGGCCTCGTCGATGTTCATGGCGAGGACGTCGCCGATGTGTTTGCCCTTATAAGTGACGCTCAGGGTTTCGTCGTTGAAACGCCAGCCGTGGCACACGTCGCAGAGAACACGTACGTCGGGCAGGAAGTTCATTTCGATTTTCTGTTCGCCCTGGCCGCCGCAGGCCTCGCAGCGGCCGTCGCCGGCGTTGAAGGAAAAGCGCGCGGGGGTGTAGCCGCGCAGTCTCGCATCCACGGTGCCGGCAAAGAGTTTGCGGATGGTGTCCCAGATGCCGATGTAGGTGGCGGGGCAGGAGCGTGGGGTTTTGCCGATGGGGGTCTGATCGACTTCCAGGATTCGGTCAATGTTTTCCCATCCGGTGATTTGGCTGGCGCCGGTCCAGGTCTGTTTGGTTTTGCGTTTCTGGGCGATGGCCTGTTTGAGGTTGGGGTAGAGTACGCCGCGTATCAGGGTGCTTTTGCCGCTGCCGCTTACGCCGGTGATGGTCACCAGTTGGCGCAGGGGCACGCTCACATTGACCTTGCGCAGGTTGTTCTGAGTTGCTCCCTCGATGTGCAGACTTTCCTTGTCCCAGAGCTTGCGCATCTCAGCGTTGCGCAAATCGGGCATGGGGTGGCGCAGGGGTTCGGAGAGCATCTGCCCGGTGAGCGAGCGCTTGTTGCCCATCACCTGTTTCAGGCTGCCGTGGGCCACGACTTCGCCCCCGTTGATGCCCGCGCGCGGGCCCATGTCGATCAGGTGGTCGGCTTCGCGGATAGTGTCTTCGTCGTGCTCGACCACGACCACGGTGTTGCCCTGTTGTTGCAGCTCGCGCAGGGTTTCGATCAGTTTGCGGTTGTCCCGGGTGTGCAGGCCGATGGTGGGTTCGTCCAGTACGTAACACACGCCCTGGAGGCTGGAGCCCAACTGTGCGGCCAGGCGGATGCGCTGGGCTTCGCCGCCGCTCAGGGTGGGTGCGGCGCGGTCCAGGCTCAGGTAGTCGAGCCCGACTTTCTGCAGGAACTGGAGGCGGCTGTGCATTTCGGCCAACAGATCCCGGGCGATGGCCTGCTCATTGGTTTTCAGTTTGAGGGTTTTGAACCACTGCTCGGCGGCGACCACGGGTAGCGATGCCAGCTCGGCAATGGAGCGGTCCCGGAAGCGTACGGCCAGGGCGGTGGGGTTCAGGCGTTGGCCGTTGCAGCCCGGGCAGATTTTTTCCGTACCCGCTTCGTCGTCCGGCAGCCAGGTGCGTTCCTCGCCGGTCTGTTCTTCGTCAAAGCCCTTGATGATCTGCCCGGTGCCGTAGCAGCGTTGGCACCAGCCGTGTTTGGAGTTGTAGGAGAACAGGCGCGGGTCCAGTTCATCGAAACCGTCGCCGCAGCTCGGGCAGGCGCGCTGGGTGGAGAACAGGCGTTCACTGGCGGCCTGTTTGCCCGTACGTTTGTCGACGGGCGCCACAATCACAATGCCGTTCCCAAGATCCAGTGCCTGCTCCAGGCCATCCATCAAGGCCCGTTCGTTCCTGGCGGAAACGGTCACGTCGGTCAGCGGTAGCTCGATGTTGTGTTCGCGATAGCGGTCCAGCTTGGGCCAGTTGTCGGTGGGTTGGTACTCGCCGTCCACACGCAGTCTGGTGTAACCACGGGCGGCGGCCCATTCGGCCAGTTCGCGGTATATGCCCTTGCGCGCGACGACCATGGGCGCGAGCAACGTGACCTCCCGGTTGCGGTAATCTTTCTGCACCCGCGCCAGAATGGCGGCTGGGGTCTGCGGTTCGATGGGTACTTCGCACTCCGGGCAGTGCTGGGTACCGAGCTTGACGTAGAGCAACCGCAGGTAGTGGTAGATTTCCGTCAGGGTCGCCAGGGTGCTTTTGCGCCCGCCGCGACTGGTGCGCTGTTCGATGGCCACGGCCGGGGGGATACCGTAGATGGCATCCACATCCGGGCGCGAGGCGGGCTGCACAAACTGCCGGGCGTAGGCGTTCAGGGATTCCAGGTAGCGACGCTGGCCTTCGCCAAAAATCAGATCGAACGCCAGGGTGCTTTTGCCACTGCCGCTGACGCCGGAGATGACGGTGAGTTTATCCCGCGGAATGGTGACGTCGATATTCTTCAGGTTGTGTTCGCGGGCGTGGTGCACGCTGATGACCTGATCGGTTTTGCGCTTGCGCTTTTTCGCGGGCGCGGGCAGAGCGACCCCTTGCGTCAAGGACGCGTCGTACTCGCGCAATGCCTGGGCGGTATAACCGTTGTTGCTGGCCATGATCTCGGCTGGGCTGCCCGCCGCCAGCAGTTCCCCGCCGGCGTCGCCGCCTTCCGGCCCAATATCGATCAACCAGTCTGCAGCGCGAATCACATCCAGGTTGTGTTCGATCACCAGCAGCGAATGTCCTGCGGCCTGCAACTGGCGGAAGGCGCCCATGAGAGTCGCGATATCGGCAAAGTGCAGGCCGGTGGTGGGTTCGTCGAACAGGAACAGGATGTGTTCTTTATCTTTGGCCTTAGTGTTGGCGAGGTGACCTGCGAGTTTCAGGCGCTGCGCTTCACCGCCACTCAGGGTGGGCACGGCCTGGCCCAGTTGCACATAGTCCAGGCCCACGTCCGCCAGGGGTTGCAGGCTACGCTGGACCTCGGGTTTATCGTGGAAGAACGTCAGCGCTTCGGCCACGGTCATCGCCAGGGCGTCGGCAATGGACAGAGCACGTCGACCTTCGTCGGCATCCTGCAGCAGTTTCACTTCCAGAATTTCATCGCGGAAGCGTTTACCATCGCAGTCCGGGCAGCGCAGATACACGTCGCTCAGAAACTGCATCTCCACATGCTCGAAGCCGTTGCCCTGGCAAGTGGGGCAACGGCCGTTGCCGGAGTTGAAACTGAAGGTGCCCGGCGTATAGCCGCGCTCTTTGGCCAGGGGTGTGGCGACAAACAGTTTGCGGATGGCGTCGAAGGCGCCCACGTAGGTGGCCGGTGTGGAGCGCGTGGTTTTGCCGATGGGGCTCTGGTCGACCATCACCGCCCGGTCGATTTTATCCAGTCCGTCGATACGTTGGTGAGCGCCGGGCGCTTCGGTCTGTTCGCCCAGGTGTTTGAGGATGGCCGGGTAGAGTATCTGGCGCATCAGGGTGGACTTGCCCGAGCCGCTTACGCCGGTGAGGCACACCAGTTTTTTCAACGGAATGGTGACGTTGATGTTTTTCAGGTTGTGTTCGCGTGCACCGGTGATGGTGATGGCAGGCAGATTCTTTTGGGACGCAGGTTCCGGGTATACCGGTCCGGGACTCGCCGTGGACCCTTCCATGGGGGCTCGACTGCCGCTTCCATGCGGCAGACGGTCCCGGACCGGTATACCCGGAACCTGCTCGTGCCGAACTGATACTTGTTTGGTTCCGTTTAAGTAGCTTGCCGTGAGATTGGTCTTGCGCTTGAGCAACGCATTGGGTGTGCCGAAGAATTCAATATTGCCGCCGTGGCGGCCCGGGCCTGGGCCGATATCCAGAATGCGGTCGGCGGCGAGAATCACCTGCGGGTCGTGCTCCACCACCAGCAGGGAGTTGCCGGCGTCACGCAGTCGGTGCAGGACTTTGACCAGCCGCTGAATATCGCGCGGATGCAGGCCGGTGCTGGGCTCGTCCAGCACGAACAGCGTATTCACCAATGAGGTGCCCAGAGCGGTGGTGAGGTTGATGCGCTGCACTTCGCCGCCGCTCAGGGTGCGGGACTGCCGGTCCAGGGTCAGGTAGTCCAGGCCCACTTCGCACAGGTAGCCCAGCCGCGAGCGGATTTCTTCCAGCAGCAGTTGGGTGGGTTCGTCCGCGTTGGCGTCGCCCATCTGCTCGAAAAAGTCGGCGCAGCGCACCAGGGGCAGGCGCATCACATCGGCAATGTTGAGACCGGGCAACTGGTTGAACCGATCCGCTGCAAGCGTGTTGCCCTTGGGTATAAAGCGGGCGCGACCGGACAGCGCCTGTTCGGCCGCTTCAAAGGAACCGACTCGCCACCAGAGCGAGGTGGGTTTCAGGCGGGCGCCACCGCAGTCCTGGCAGGGTGTGTAGGAGCGGTATTTGGAGAGTAGCACCCGGATGTGCATTTTGTAGGACTTGCTTTCCAGCCAGTCGAAAAACTCTTTGATACCGTACCAGCGGCCACTTTCCCATGAACCGTCCCCTTCGCCCTGAATGACCCACTGTTGTTGCTCGTCGGTCAACTCCGCCCAGGGTTTGGTGATGGGGATGCTGCGCTTTTTGGCGAAGCGAATCAGATCCCGTTGGACTTCGTTGAACGACGGCGTCTGAATCGGTTTGATGGCGCCGTCCTTCAGGCTCAGGCGCTCGTCCGGAATCACCAGGCCATAGTCCACACCGATAATACGGCCAAAGCCCCGGCAGCTGTCACAGGCGCCCAGAGGCGAGTTGAAGGAGAACTGGCTCGGCGTCGGCTCCGGGTAGTCGATATCGCAGCTTGGGCAGTGGTGGTGGCTGGAGAAGCGCTCCGGCTTGCTCACGGTCCTGTCGGCGCCCATTGGATAGATCAGCACATGGCCCTTGCCGTAGTGCAGGGCGGTTTCCACCGCCTCGGTGAGCCGGCCCCGGTTCTCGTCGGTCAGCTTGAGCCGGTCCTGTACCACTTCCACCCGGCTGCCATCACGCCCATGGATGCGGGCGTAGCCCTGCTGGTTGAGCAGTTGCAGCACTTCATCGTCGCTGAGCGTCTCCGGTACGGTGATGGGCAGGCATACCATCAGCCGCTGACCGTTGGGCCAGTCCCGATAGAGCGCTTCCACCACGCTCTGGGCGGTGTCGCACACCACCTCCCGGCCACAGCCCTGACAATACAGGTGAGCCAGGCGGGAGAAGAGCAGCTTCAGGTAGTCGTTCAGTTCGGTCATGGTGCCCACGGTGGAGCGGGAGGTGCGTACCGTATTGCTCTGCTCGATGGCGATGGCCGGCGGGATGCCGTCGATCAGGTCCACCGCCGGCTTGTCCATCCGGTCCAGAAACTGCCGGGCGTAGGCGGAGAAGGTCTCCACATAGCGTCGCTGGCCCTCGGCGTAGATGGTATCGAACGCCAGGGTGGACTTGCCCGAGCCGCTGACGCCGGTGACCACCACCATTTCCCCCAGGGGGATATCCAGGTCCAGGTTCTTCAGGTTGTTCTGGCGGGCGCCGCGGACAATGATGGCTTCGTGGGACATAAGCGGGGGCAGACTCCGGAGTTGGCAGAAGGGCTCAATATACGGGAGTTGGTCAGTACGACCAAGGGGCCCGGATGGATGTCAGCCCCTTGGCTCAGTGCTCGCCTCGCCAACAAAACATACCGGCCCGCTTACCCAGCACCCGAATCGATTCGTGCTCGTCCGCCGGCCGCTGCGCCAGACCATAGCACAGGTGCAGGGGTAGCAGGTGTTCCTCGCGGGGGTGACAGTAGCGGGCTTCCGGAGCCGTGCTCCAGTCTACCAGTCGCCCTGACCGCTCGGTCTCGCTCAGAGCCGGGTTGATCAGGGTGTCGGTCAGCCAGTCTTCGAAGGCTTTATTGCGCGCATCGCTCTGCGCTGTGACTGGCTCGAAAAAAGCCTTCATGTTGTGAAAAGAAAAGCCCGAGCCGATCACCAGTAGGTTGTCCCACTCCAGGCTCTGCAACGCCCGCCCCAGGGCGATGTGGGTCGCCGGGTCCAGGGATGTCAGCAGCGACAGTTGGATACAGGGAATATCCGCCTCGGGGAAAAGGAGCTTGAGGGGCACAAACAGCCCATGATCAAAGCCCCTTTCGAGGTCTTGCACGGCGTCCAGTCCCGCCTGGCTGAGCGCCTGACTGACCTGCGTGGCCAGTCCCGGCGCGCCGGG
>NZ_DFTP01000109.1:1952-2219 GCF_002381585.1 Marinimicrobium sp. UBA4209 | reverse complement strand
GTGGCCAGTCCCGGCGCGCCGGGGGCGGGGTACTGAATCTCGTACGACTCGGGCGGAAAGCCGGAGTAGTCGTAAATCAGCGGCGGCTGGGCACCGCTGGTGACGGCGGCGACGGGCGCTTCCCAGTGGGCACTGACCACAATGATCGCCGAGGGCCGACGTAGGCGCTTACCCAGTGAGGTCAGTTGTATCACCAGCTCGTTGTGCGCCGGGTCCCCCAGCAGCGGTAGTGGGCCGCCGCCGTGGGAGATATAGAGAATGTCGGGC
>NZ_DFTP01000109.1:1150-1906 GCF_002381585.1 Marinimicrobium sp. UBA4209 | reverse complement strand
TGTTGGCCATGACGGTGTGCCTCCGGGTTTCCCGTTAAATGCGTTTGGCGATCAGGTTGTCCAGTGACAGTCGCCCGGCGCCCAACAGGGTCAGGGCCGCTGTGGCGGCGAGCAGGCTGAGCGCAAACTCGTAACCATTGTTGGCCATAAACAGGCCATTACCAATGTGCACGCTGAAAATCGCCACCACCATGGTAAAGGCTGACACCAGAGCGGCCGGTCGGGTGAGCAGGCCAAACATCAGGGCCAGGCCACCAAAAAACTCGGCGCTGCCCGCCAGTAGAGCCATCAACAGGCCCGGTTGAAGACCGATGCTTGCCAGCCATTGCCCGGTACCTTCGAGGCCGTAACCACCAAACCAGCCAAAGAGTTTTTGCGCGCCGTGGGCCGCCAGGATGATGCCGGTGGGAACCCGCAGGAGCAGAGCGCCAAAGCCGGCGTCGGATTGCAGAGCGTTTTTAATCAATGGGTGTGACATGGGGAATCTCCAATAACTAGTGGCTGTGGGTAATCAACGGTTTCAGATTACTATCAACTCATTAGTAAATTAATGGGTTATTTGTTGTATTATTGTCAACAAATCATTGATAGTTGAATATTTTCGACAACGGGAGGCTGGCCATGGACCGTTTGACCGCTATGCGCGCCTTTGTCACGGTGGTGGCCGAGGGCTCCTTTACGCGGGCCTCTGAGCAAATGGGGGTGTCCACGCAGTTGGTCAGCAAGTACGTGGGGCAGTTGGAGGTACACCTAGGA
>NZ_DFTP01000109.1:0-1123 GCF_002381585.1 Marinimicrobium sp. UBA4209 | reverse complement strand
CCTAGGAGTGCGTTTGCTCAACCGTACGACGCGCCAACTGCACCTGACCGAAGCGGGCACTGCTTATCACGCCCGCGCGAAACCGTTGCTGGACGAGTTGGAAGCCGTGGAAAGCCAGCTCGGCAACTGGCAGCACCAGGCGCGCGGACGTCTGCGCATCAGTGCCCCGGTGTCCTTCGCCGCATTGCATATGGGGCCGCTTCTGGCGGACTTTCAGCAGACCTATCCGGGCATCGAAATCGATCTCCAGCTCAATGATCGCAAGGTGGATATTGTCGATGAGGGCTTCGATATTGCTTTGCGTATCGGCCGACTGCAGAGCTCCTCATTGGTTGCCAAGCGGATCGCACCGGTGCGCATGGTACTCTGCGCTTCCCCTGCCTATCTGGCTGCCCGAGGAACACCCCATAGTCTCGCTTCGCTCAAGGGGCATCGCTTTCTGCGTTACAGCTATATGGATGAGAGCAGCGAGCCACTGCTCAAGTGGTTGATACCCGAGGCCGAGCAGCTGGCCGGGCTGGCGACCAACAATGGAGATGTACTGGGGCGGCTGGCCGAGGCCGGCGCGGGCCTGGTGCTGCAGCCCACCTTCATAGTTGGCCCGGCGATTCAGGCCGGGCGGCTTCAGGTTCTGTTACCGGACCACGAGCCGGAATCCCTGGCTCTTTATGTCGTTTACGCCCACCGACGCCTGCTGGCCACGAAAGTGCGCGCCTTTGTGGACTTCATTGAGGGCTACTTCGGGGATCCACCCTATTGGGATGGGTTTGATGGTCAGCCCAATCGCGGTGTTACACTTAGCTCAGACTAGAGGAGACCCCATGGATACTCAAACCCAAACCGAACTCGAAGCGGCGGCCTTTCGGCGCCTGCTCAAACATCTGGATGAGCGCAAGGACGTCCAGAACATCGATCTCATGGAGCTGGCCGGCTTCTGCCGCAACTGCCTGAGCAAGTGGTATATGGAGGCGGCCCAGGAGCGTGGCCTGGACGTGGACAAGGACACGGCGCGGGAAATGGTCTACGGCATGCCCTATGAGGAGTGGAAGGCCCGCTATCAGACACCCCGCTGATCGGCCCGCCTTATTGTCATATTGTATTTAAGGACACTCTGATTAATTCC
>NZ_DFTP01000054.1:27757-28021 GCF_002381585.1 Marinimicrobium sp. UBA4209 | reverse complement strand
ACCACTGCTCCCAGCGGTAGTAGTCGGGTTTGCAAGTGGTTACTTCGCGGGACCAGTCAAAGCCGAACCCCAGCTCCTTGAGCTGCTGGCGCATGGCGTCGGTGTTGGCGTAGGTCCATTTTGCGGGCGCGGTGTGGTGCTTGATGGCGGCGTTTTCCGCCGGCAGACCGAATGCGTCCCAACCCATCGGGTGGAGCACGTTCTTACCCTGCATCCGCTGATAGCGAGCGATCACATCGGAGATGGTGTAGTTGCGCACATGGC
>NZ_DFTP01000054.1:19683-27691 GCF_002381585.1 Marinimicrobium sp. UBA4209 | reverse complement strand
CCCATGTGCAGCTTGCCGCTGGGGTAGGGGAACATGGACAGGCAGTAGAACTTTTCGCGGCTGCGATCTTCCACGACCTTGAAGGTCTGATGCTCGTCCCAGTAACTCTGGGCCTGGGTTTCGACATGCGCGGGATGATATTGCTCTTCCATCGGGGTGTTGGGCCTGTTTCGGTCTGCGAAATGGTAAAAGGCGCAATTATAGAGCCTTGGGGGCGATAAAGCGAAGGGCCGCGGACGCCGTTTGATTATGGTAAGCTCTGGTCGCCTATAAACAGAACAATTGCCCCACAACAGAGGGAGTTTCCATGAGAGAGAGTCTTAGGTTTTATACTGTCCTGAGCGTGCTGCTGTGCCTGCCCCTTGTGGCTCAGGCCCAGAGTGAGCGCCCACAATCTCCGTTCCGGATCTGGTCCGAGCAGGCGCCCGTCGAGCCGGACCGTGAGCATATTCGCAATGACCGTGTCGTGGCGGTCGATAACCCCAGCATCACCCCCTTTTGGCCGGAAAAGCCGAATGGCGCGGCCGTCGTGATTTTTCCGGGCGGTGGCTATAAGTGGCTGGCGTATGAAAAAGAGGGCGTCAAGGCGGCGCGCTGGCTGAATGAGCTAGGGGTGGCTGCCTTTGTGGTCAAATACCGCCTTGAGGACTACGGCCACCCGGCACCGCTGCTGGACGGCCTGAGGGCAGTTCGGTATGTGCGGGTGCATGCCGCCACCTGGGGGGTGGACCCGGAACGCATTGGCGTACTGGGCTTTTCGGCCGGAGGACATCTAGCGGGCAGCGTGGCGCTTCGCTCAGGGTTTACCCACGAAAGTCTGAAGGACGACCCCTGGGGGCGGGTCAGCGCACGGCCGGATTTCGCCATGCTGCTCTACCCGGTGGCGACCATGGAGGACCCCTATACCCATAAGGGATCCCGGCAGGCGTTGCTGGGGGAAGAGCCGAGTGCGCAGGATCGCGCTGAACACTCTCTGGAAAATCAAGTCAAACCGGGAGCACCGCCCCTGTTTCTGGTGCACGGCAACGGCGATCAGAGTGTACCGGTGGCCAACAGCCTGCAGCTCTATCAAGCGGCGCGGCCCCACAGCCCGGCCTCGGAACTGCACATTTACCAGACCGATCGCCACGGTTTTGGCCTGGAGCCCAATGAGGGCACCGCCTCCAATTGGCCCCGCGCCGCCGAGGATTGGCTGCGGCTGAACGAAGTGTTGGGCGAGTAGGTAGACTGTAACGGCGGATGCGCTTCGCNNCTTCGCTTATCCGCCCTACGCAACCTCCGAGCCACCCGTAGGGCGGATAAGGGCGCAGCCCGCATCCGCCGCAACCCAACTCTAAAAGCACCATAAATACAGAGAGAACCAGAACAATGACATCAACCTCTTTTTTACACAGCCTCACCCCCTTACTGGCCGCCGCTGCCCTCCTGGTTGGCTGCGCCACCCAGGCCCCCGTCGAAGAGGCGACCAAGCCCACCCTGTTCCTGGTCGGCGACTCCACCATGGCGGACCAGCCGAAAGAAAAATACCCGGAAACCGGCTGGGGCCAAGCGCTGCCGGAATATCTGACCGACAACATTGAAGTGGAAAACCACGCCAAAAACGGACGCAGCACCAAGAGTTTTATCGACGAGGGGCGCTGGGAGGCCGTCATGGAGCGGCTTCAGGCGGGGGATTTCGTGGTGATGGGCTTCGGCCATAACGACCAGAAAGACTACGATGAAACCCGCTACGCCGCCCCCTGGACGGACTATCGGTCCAACCTGGAGCGGATGGTCGATGACGTATTGGCCCGGGGCGCTAAGCCCATCCTGGTCACCTCCATTTACCGCCGGGCATTCACCGATGACGGGCAGCCCGAAGCCACCCTGGGTGACTACCCGGAGGTGACCCGCGCCGTCGCCAGCGAGCGGGGCGTGCCTCTGGTGGATCTGAATGTCATGACCCGCCAGCTGCTGCTGGATGCCGGCGTAGCGGGGTCAGCCAACATCTATATGCAGATTCCGGCAGGCGAGTACGCCAACCTGCCCGATGGCAAAGACGACAATACCCACCTGCAGCGCCGGGGCGCCCGACAGGTCGCGGAGCTTTTCGTCCAGGGCGTCCGCCGTCAATCCTTGCTTCTAGCCGACTACATTCGCTGATTTTCGCCCGGCCCGAGGGGCCGGAGTAGGTCGGATTAGCGCGCAGCGCGTAATCCGACAGCAGCGCCGACTGGTGTGTAGACCCTGAGAGTGTCGGATTACGCTGCGCTCCGAAGCTTCGGACCGATCCGACCTACCTGGACTGCTCCGCCTCAGATCGGGCGAGATGGTGGCTCCAGCTCAATTTAGATGGGGCAGAGGCCATAACCCTATTGCTATCGGTCGCCACTTCGCATACAATCGCCGCCCTTGAAAAACCGAACCAACGACGCAAGCCCCGGAAAGCGCCCTGTTCGCTGCTTCGTGTCGTCCAAACTGAGTATTTGGAGCAACTATGTACGCAATTTTTGAAAGTGGTGGCAAACAGCACCGCGTCGTGGAAGGGGAAACCCTCAAGCTGGAAAAAATCGAAGTCGCCACCGGTGAAACTGTGGAATTCGACAAGGTTTATCTGGTTGCCAATGGCGACGACGTTAAAGTGGGCGCTCCCGTCGTAGACGGCGCCAAAGTGACCGCCGAAGTGGTCAGCCACGGTCGTGGCGAAAAGGTGCGGATCATCAAGTTCCGTCGCCGTAAGCACTCCATGAAGCGTCAGGGCCACCGTCAGTGGTTCACTGAAGTGAAAATCACTGGAATCAAAGGTTAAGAGGAGTTTAGACAATGGCTCACAAAAAAGCAGGCGGTAGTACGCGCAACGGGCGCGATTCCGAAAGTAAACGCCTTGGCGTTAAAGTATACGGTGGCCAGGCCATCCCCGCCGGCGGCATCATCGTTCGCCAGCGCGGCACTCAATTTCACCCCGGTGTGAATGTGGGTATTGGTAAGGACCACACCCTGTTCGCCAAGGCCGAAGGCCGGGTGAAGTTTGAAACCAAAGGTGAGAAAAACCGTAAGTTCGTCAGCGTCGAAGTCGCTTAAGACGTCCTTAAATACGGTTGTCGCCCTCGGGCGAACACACCTCGGAAAGCCCTGTCGAACTATCGATGGGGCTTTTTTGTTATAAGTTGTCGGATGGACTTGCGTCGAGTTGGGAGGGGGCCTTGAAGGGGAACACCCTTTCGAGACACGCCGTGAATACATCCCTGTAGGCTCGCATCGCGGGTCCCCCGCTCCACGGTCTCGAAAGGGTGTTCCCCTTCAAGGCCTTTACCTTCGGAGCAAGCTGCTACTTAAGTTGGTTGAAGTCGCTTTTTTAAGGCCAATTTGAGCGAACAAGCTGGAATTTGGCACTTAGGGTCGATGCTGGGTATGGTCTTCCAAGACCGTAGAGCGGGGGACCCGCGATCCGAGCCCCCATGGATGGGTTTACGGCGTGTCTTGGAAGACCATACCCAGCAGCGGCCCGGCCGCAATAGTGGCACCCTTAAAGTTAGATCAACCCTGTCGGGAGTAAGAAAGTGAAATTTGTAGATGAAGCGCCCATTCACGTCGAAGCGGGCAAAGGCGGCAACGGTTGCCTCAGCTTCCGACGGGAAAAATTTATTGCCAAAGGTGGCCCCGATGGTGGCGATGGTGGCGACGGCGGGAGTGTGTACCTGGTGGCTGACGAAGCCCTCTACACCCTCATCGACTATCGGTTCCAGCCCCGCTACCGCGCCCAAAATGGCGAAAAAGGTGGGAGTAAAAACTGCACCGGCAGCAAAGGCGAAGACCTGCTGTTGCCGGTACCCGTCGGCACCACCGTCATCGATAGCGACACCGGCGAACAGCTTGGCGACCTGACCGAAATCGGCCAGAAGCTCAAAGTCGCCCAGGGCGGCTTTCACGGGCTGGGGAACACCCGGTTCAAATCCAGCGTCAACCGCGCGCCCCGGCAGACCAGCCATGGTACCGAAGGCGAAATGCGCAACCTCAAGCTGGAACTGAAAGTATTGGCCGACATCGGTTTGCTCGGGCTGCCCAATGCCGGCAAATCCAGCTTCATTCGCGCCATCAGCTCCGCCAAACCGAAAGTGGCCGACTACCCCTTTACCACCCTGGTGCCCAACCTCGGTGTGGTCAAAGTACAGAAACATCGCAGCTTTGTCGTGGCCGACATTCCGGGGTTGATTGAGGGCGCCGCCGATGGCGCCGGTCTTGGGATTCGCTTTCTCAAGCACCTCACCCGCTGCCGGGTGTTGTTGCATATCGTCGACATGGCGCCGCTGGACGACTCTGATCCGGTCCAGCAGGTGCGCACCATTGCCAACGAGCTGGAGAGTTTCAGCCCGACCCTGGCCACGCGGGAGCGCTGGTTGTTGTTGAATAAAATCGACCTGCTGCCGGAGGATGAAGCCGACGCGCGCTGCCAGGCCCTGGTGGACAAGCTCGGTTGGGAAGGGCCGGTGTTCCGTATCTCGGCGCTGCAACGGCAGGGCACAGAGCCCCTGTGCGGCGAGCTGATGACGCATCTGGAAAACATCTGGGAAACCGAATCCGAAAATGAAGAGGCCCGCGAGCGCGAGGCGCAATTCCAGGCAGATATGGCTGCGGAAGTGCGCGAACGTGTCGAGGAGCTTCGTTTGCGTCGCCGTGCGGCACGTAAGGGTGACGACGATGATGACGACTTCGATGATGACGATTATGATGTCGAAGTAGAATACGTACGTTAAACGGAACCCTTTCAACATGGCAGACAGAAGTTCGGTAACCACCACTCAGCGCTGGGTCGTTAAAATTGGCAGTTCCCTGCTGACCAACGATGGCCGAGGGCTCGATGTCCGCGCGATTAACGACTGGGTGGCGCAAATGGCCGAACTGCGTCATGCCGGTGTCGAGATTGTATTGGTTTCTTCCGGCGCGGTGGCCGCCGGCCTGACCCGGCTCGGCTGGACGCGTCGCCCGACCGCGGTGCATCAGCTGCAGGCCGCTGCGGCGGTCGGCCAGATGGTGCTGGTGCAGACCTACGAAAGCGCCTTCCAGCAATACGGTCTGCACACCGCTCAGGTGCTGCTCGACCACGATGACCTCTCGTCCCGCCAGCGCTACCTGAATGCCCGCTCCACGTTGCGCACGCTGCTCGATCTGGGCGTGTTGCCCGTCGTGAATGAAAACGACACCGTGGTCACCGATGAAATCCGGTTTGGTGATAATGACACCTTGGGTGCGTTGGTGGTCAACCTGATTGAAGCGGATCTACTGGTCATTCTGACGGACCAGTCCGGCATGTACGACAGCGATCCGCGCTCCAACCCCGACGCGAAGCTGCTGCCGGAATTGTCCGCGAATGATCCGACCCTGGAAGCCATGGCCGGCGGAGGCGGTGCCCTCGGGCGCGGCGGTATGTTGACCAAAGTTAGGGCGGCGCGGGTCGCCGCTCGCTCGGGTGCCGATACCCTGATCCTCGGCGGACGCACCGAGCGGGCGCTGCTGCGTGCCCGGGCGGGCGAACCGCTGGGAACGCTGCTGCACGCCGGGCAGGAACCACAGGCGGCGCGTAAGCGCTGGATCGCCGGTCAGTTGCAGACCCGTGGCACCCTGGTTTTGGATGAGGGGGCGGTCAAGATTCTGCGGGAGAAAGGTCGCAGCCTGCTGCCGGTGGGCGTCAAATCAATCCGGGGGGCTTTTACCCGGGGCGATATGGTGGTGTGTGTCGGACCCGATGGGACGGAAGTTGCCCGGGGTCTGGTCAATTATTCCGCTGATGAGGCGCGCAAGATTCTCGGTCGACCCAGTGGCGATATTCTGGCTTTACTGGGTTACAAGGACGACGATGAACTGATTCACCGGGATAACCTGGTACTCACGGAAGGGTAGGCTATGAACTGGAAATGGGCCCGTCGGCTGGTAAATTTCTGGCCACCGTTGTTTTTTGCCGGTATCAAAGCGACGTTTATCAGTGAAGATTTTCGGCGTATCGAAGTGGTTTTAAAGCGCCGCTTCCACACCCGCAATATGGTGGGTACCCAGTTTGGTGGCAGCCTGTTTGCCATGACCGATCCCTGGTACATGATGATGCTGACCTACAACTTGGGGCGGGATTATTTTGTCTGGGACAAAAGCGCCCATATTGATTTTATTGCCCCGGGGCGTACAGCCGTCAAGGCGGAGTTCTCGCTGGATGATGCCACCCTTGAACGAATTCGAGAGCACACCGCTGACGGAAAAAAGTACCTGCCCAATTTTGCCGTCGATATTGTCGATGAGCACGGGCATTTGGTGGCGCGAGTGCATCGAACGATTTACGTCCGGGCCAAGCCACATAGGCGCCCTGGCTCCTGACTCCCCGTCGGGTAATCAGGCGGGGATGGTGCGCTCCGCCGCCCACGCCCACAACTGCTTCAGCGGCTCTGCCATCACCACCGAGAGTGGGCTGGTGTTGCCTATCTCCCTCAGAATGCACTCGGTACGAATCCCGTCTCGCCCCTCGCTGTAGCGCGCAGCGACAATGGCCTGCTCAATCTCGGCACCGCTAAAACCGTCGCTCGCTTCACTCAACAGTGCCAGGTCAAACTGCTCGGGGTTCAAATCCCGCTTGCGTAGGTGAATGTCAAAAATTGCCCGGCGCACGTCGGCATCGGGTAGATCGACAAAAAAGATCTCGTCGACCCGACCTTTGCGAATCAGCTCCGGTGGCAGCTTGCTGATATCGTTGCTGGTGGCGGTGAAAAAGACCGAGTTTTTGCGCTCCGCCATCCAGGTGAGCAGGGTGCCGAGCATCCGTCGTGAGGTGCCGTCGTCACTGTTGCCCTGTGCCAGGCCCTTTTCGATTTCATCCAGCCAGAGAACGCAGGGCGCCATGGCATCCGCCATCGCCAAAGCTTCGCGCAGGTTGCGTTCGGTTTCACCGTGGTACTTGTTGTACAGAGCGCCAATGTCCAGGCGCAGCAACGGCAGGTTCCAGGTGCCGGCCACGGCCTTTGCGGCCAGGCTTTTGCCGCCACCCTGGACCCCGAGCAACAGGATGCCCCGGGGTTGTTCTATTCCCGGGTCCCGGCTGTGAAAGGCCTTGCCGCGAGCCTCCAGCCAGCGCTTTAGGTTGTGTAATCCCGCCACCTGGGAGAAGTCGGCTGTCTCGTACTCGTAACTCATGACCCCGCCCATATCCAGCAGGGAAAACTTGGCTTTATTGACCGCCGGCAGATCCTCTTCGGTGATGGCGCCGTCCTGCCATATGGCCACCCGCACCAATCGTCGTACATCGCTGGCGCTCAATCCCTGGAGGTTGGCCATCAGTCGGCGCAGGGTATTGTTGTCGGTTTTGATGCGCTTCTGACCGTTCTGCTCGGCGTAGTGACGCGCCTCTTCCCGGATGATCGCCAGAATGCGTTCGTCCGTGGGCAGAGACAGTTGGAAGGAGGCGCTGTAGCGGCTGATTTCCGGCGGCAGCGTCAGCCGGTGACTCAGCAACACGATGGCATGGGGTGTCTGCTCGTGTTTAAGCGCAATGTCCTTGAGAAGACGCACAGTATGGGGTTGATCGTTCAGGTAGGGGTGCAAATCGCACAGCAGATAAATTCCCGGCGTATCCTGTGCCTTGATGTGCTCCAGCACTTCGGCCGGCTCCTGATGTTCACGCCCTTTGGGAACCAATTGGGGGCCGAAACCCATCGTGGTCAATCCGTCGGTCACCGACCAGCGATACAGCGGCCGCGCTTTATCCCGCGCGACCCGCTGGAGTAAGTTGATGGCCTTGTTTTCTTCATGAGTCTCAATGACCACCAGCGGGACTTTGGAGTCCAGCATCAGCGACAGATCGTGTGCGTCTTGCATCTTATTGATGTTCCTTAACTGAAAAGTGACGCTGAAACGATAGGAAGCGGCGTCTCGCTTGTCAATAGGCGAAGAGGGGTAACGGCGGATGCGCTTCGCCCCGATGCATCGGACCGATCCATCTTATGTGACGGGTGGTGTGGCAACGGCGGATGCGCTTCGCTTATCCGCCCTA
>NZ_DFTP01000054.1:14855-19650 GCF_002381585.1 Marinimicrobium sp. UBA4209 | reverse complement strand
TATCCGCCCTACGGATAGCACGGCAGGTCGCGTAGGGGCCGAGCGCAGCGGTATTAAAGCGCATCCGCCGTTAACGCAAGCAGTTTTGGTGCTTCAGTAATACGTCAACTCCCGCGCCTTACCCCAGAATACGCGGTAGGCAAACAGCGTATAGGCAATGATCGCAGGCAACACAATCACCACACCCACCAGAATGAACTTGAGTGATTCCGGGGCGCTGGCGGCTTCCCAAAAGGTGAGCTGTTCGGGCACCACGTAGGGGAAAAAACTGTACGCCAGGGCGGAAAACGCGAGTACAAACAGGGCGATGGCGATGGCAAATGGTAGCCAGCAGCCAAAGTCATTGTCGTAGGGAAAGTTGGACAGGTAGCGGTCATTGATCAAAAACAGGAAAAAGCTGAGTACCGGGATGATCAGCAGCAGAAGCGTCAGGTCTCCCCCCAGCCACTTGTCGAACACCCGCTCGCTGATCATCGGGTTGATGACCGACACGGCGACCAGCCCCAACGCCATCAACCAGGCGCAGCGGCGTGCCCAGCGAGCCGCCCGCAGCTGCAGCTCGCCTTCGGTTTTCATCACCAGCCAGGCGGCGCCAATCAGGCAGTAGCCGGCGGTCACACACACCGCGCTGAGAGCGGCAAAGGCGTAGGAGGCGAGGCTCTGCTCAAAGCCCATGACGTAAAGCCCGAGCATGTAACCCTGAGATAAGGTCGCCAGCAGTGAGCCGGCCCAGAAAGCGAAGTCCCAGCGGGTTTTGTGATCCACCGGCGCCTTGGCCCGAAAGTCAAAGGCGACACCGCGCAGAATCAATCCGGCCAGCATCAGCGTTACGGGCATATACAGCTGAAACAGGATCACATTGTGGGCGGCGGGAAAGGCAATCAGAATAATGCCGACACCCAACACCAACCAGGTTTCATTGGCGTCCCAAAAGGGGCCGATGGACGCGATCATGGTGTCGCGCTGGCGCTCCGAGTCTCGCGGCAACAGGATGCCCACTCCGAGGTCATAACCGTCAAGAATGGCATAAATGAGAAACGCCACACCCATCAGTGCCATGAAGATCAAGGGTAGCCAAAAGGCTTCTCCGGTCGGCATCACAGGGCACCTCCTTCATTGCGGACCATCGGGTTGTATTGATCCTGCAGGGTGTTGACCTCTTCGTCGCGGTCGACCAGTACCGCCTTGCGGGCGATCAGGAACAGGGCGCTGATGTAGGCCACCAGAAGACCGGCATACAGCGTCAGGTAGATGGCGAGCGATATGGCCACATTGCCTCCGGGGACGGTGGTGACGGCCTCGCTGGTGCTCAGAACGCCGGTTACCAGCCAGGGTTGGCGGCCAATTTCGGTGACGTACCAACCGGCGAGGGTGGCGACCCAGCCCGAGAAGGTCATGGCCACGAATACCTTGAGCATCCAGGGGGGCACCGAGGCGCGCCGCCACAGCTGCCATGCCCCCAACCAGGAGGCCGCGAGCATCAGAAAGCCCAACCCGACCATGATGCGAAAACCCCAGAATACTGGCGCGACGGGTGGATGTTCATCGGTGAATTCGTTCAGCCCTTGCACCTTACCCTGCCAGTCGTGGGTGAGAATGAAACTGGCCCCGCCGGGAATTTCCAGGGCAAAATGGTTGCGTTTCTGTTCTTCGTCGGGAAGCCCGAAAAGCACCAGAGGGGCCCCTTCGGTGGTTTCCCACAGGCCTTCCATGGCCGCCACTTTGGCGGGCTGATGTTTCAGGGTGTTCAGCCCGTGTAGATCGCCCAGCAGGATCTGCAGTGGAATCAGAAGTGCGGCGGCATAGACGCCTGTTTTCAATGCCAGGCGTGGAGCGGGCTTGTGATCGCGCTTGAGCAGGCGATAAGCCGATAGGCCCGCCATCAAAAAGGCCGCCGTCAGTCCGGATGCGACCAGCATGTGGGCCAGTCGGTAGGGCATGGATGGATTGAAGATGATGGCCCACCAGTCCACCGGAAAGGCCACCCCATCGCGCACTTCAAAACCGGTGGGCGTGTGCATCCAGGAGTTGAGGGACAGAATCCAGAAGGCGGACAGGCTGGTACCGACGGCCACCAGAAAGGTGGCGATGGTGTGTACCCGATTGGAGACCCGGTTGATGCCGAACAGCATGATGCCCAGGAAAGTCGCCTCCATGAAAAAGGCAGTCAGCACTTCATAGCCGAGCAGTGGCCCGGCGATATTGCCCACGGTTTCCATAAAGCCCGGCCAGTTAGTGCCGAACTGAAAGGACATGGTGATACCGCTGACCACGCCGAGGGCAAAGCTCAGCGCAAACACCTTCACCCAGAAGCGGTAGGCCCGCATCCACACTTCGTCACCGGTGCGGTTGTGCTGAACCCGGAAATAAAACAGAAACCACGCCAAGGCGATGGTGATGGTGGGGAACAGAATGTGGAAACTGATATTCGCGGCGAATTGAATGCGCGATAACAACAGGGTTTCCATTGTTGGTACCTCGTTGGTTCAGGTGACGGCGGATGCGCCTTTGGCTCCGATGCGTCGGACCGATCCGCCCTACGCCGGGCCTCGCTGGTTGCGTAGGGCGGATAAGCGCAGCGCATCCGCCGTAACGATACGTCGATGCAAGCGCCTCTACTTCAAAAACCGATCCTTCATGTCCAACACCTTGCCCAGACTCCCGCCAAGCTTTAACAGGCTCTTCAAATTACTCTGATTGAGCCGCTGAATTTCCGTGGTCCACTGGGTCAACATCTCGATCAGTTCGTGCATTTCCTGCATGCGTGCCTGAGCGTACTCCTCCTGGCGATTGGCGGGCTGCTCCAGCAGCAGGCCGCGCAGGGTCGACAGGGTTGGGTCAATTTCCCGCTTGCGCCGCTGCTCGATCAGCGTCTTGGCGATATCCCAGACATCATCCGGGGCAGAGAAAAACTCCTTCCGCTCGCCGGGAATGTGTTGCAGACGCACCAACTCCCAGGACTGCAGTTCTTTGAGCCCCATGCTGACATTGGAGCGCGAGAAGCCTAGTGCCTGAGCGATCTGCTCGGCGCACAAGGGTTCTTCGCTCAACACCAGAAGCGCGTACATCTGGCCCACGGTGCGATTGATGCCCCAACGGCTACCCATTTCACCGAAGTGCAGCACGCAGGATTGAATCATCGGGGTAAGTTGGTCTGACACGAATGGGGTACTCCACAAATTTCAGTAATTACTGAAATTACAGTAACAGGTGGTAGTCGTCAAGTGTCCGGTGGCCCAAATCCTGCACTGCTATGCTTAATAAGGTCCCAGGTGTGGGGCTCGAGTTAACCAGAAGGATTGCGTCATGATTGATTTGGAGGAAACCACGGCACTTTGGCCGGCGGCCCTGCTGGAGCGGTGGGGCGTCAGGGGGCGAGAAGCTCCGGCCGACATCCCATTGCTTTCCCGGCATCTCCGTGTCACCGAAGCCCTGGCGGGCTACCTGGCTCGGCTGTATAGCCCGCTGGCGGAGCGCCTGGCGCGCTGCCTGCCCACGCGCTCTGACCCCCTGGTGTTGGGCATAAACGGCGCCCAGGGGACGGGGAAGTCCACCGCGGCGGAGGTGATAGCGCATCTTCTTGAGCTGCGAGGGTTTCAGGTGTGTCGTTTGTCCATTGATGACCTGTACCTGACCCGGAGTGAGCGGCGACGGCTGGCGGACGAGGTGCACCCGCTACTGGCAACCCGGGGGGTGCCGGGCACCCATGATATCGCCATGGGGGAGGCGTTGCTGCAGGCGCTGACCCAGGCCGATGCCAATACCCGGGTGACCCTGCCGCGTTTTGACAAAGCCCAGGATGACCGCCGTGCGGAAGGTGAGCTGTGGCAGGGTCGCCCTCATTTGATCATTTTCGAAGGCTGGTGCGTCGGCGCCCGACCCCAGGAGGAGGCGGCGCTGGAGCCCGCGCTCAATGCCCTGGAACGTGAGGAAGACCCCGACGGCCGCTGGCGTCGCTATGTCAATGAGCAACTGAAGGGCTACCAGCGTCTGTTTGCCCGTCTCAATCACCTGATTCTATTGCGGGCACCGTCGTTTGAGCAGGTGTTTCAGTGGCGCTCCGAGCAGGAAGCCGCTCTGAAAAAGCAGCTCGAGGATGAGCGGCGTACCGGCACTCACCTGATGACACCCCCCATGTTGCAGCGCTTCATCGATCACTACGAACGGCTCACCCGCTGGATTCTCCAGGAAATGCCGGAGCGGGCCGACCTGGTGTTGGCGCTGGACACCCATCACCGCGTTGAGCGGATTACGGCCTCTGGAGCAACCAGGTTATGAGCACACCCATGGTGGTATTTACCGATCTCGACGGCACCCTGCTTAATCATGATGACTACGACTGGTCGGCGGCGAAGCCGGCGCTGGCCGCGCTCAAACAGCGCAAGGTTCCTCTGGTCCTGGTTTCCAGCAAAACCGATGTGGAGATGCTCGAGCTGCGCCGTGCGCTGGGCAACACGGATCCTCTGGTCTGTGAGAACGGCAGCCTGCTTCTGATACCAGAGAACCTGCTGGAGGCGCTGGGCTTGTCGGCGGACTCGCGCCTGATCAGCGATGGTTACCACTACGAATACCGGGGCCTGTCACGGGAGCAGATTCTGACGCTGCTCAACGAGCTGAAGGCGGATTATCGGTTTACCGGTTTTGCCTGGATGACCGATGAGGACATCGCCCAACATACCGGCCTGACGTTGGAAGCGGCCCGCCTGGCCAGCCAGCGTAAGGCCTCGGAGCCTATTGTGTGGCGCGATACGCCGGAGGCTCTGGCGGAGTTCACCGAGCGACTGACCCGCCACAA
>NZ_DFTP01000054.1:11064-14806 GCF_002381585.1 Marinimicrobium sp. UBA4209 | reverse complement strand
ACCCGCCACAATCTCCGCGTGGTCAAGGGCGGGCGCTTCTATCACGTCATGGGACAGTGCGATAAAGGCGATGCGGTACGGTACTTGCAAAAACGCTATGAGCACCACTTCGGCGCAGCACCGTTCAGTATTGCCCTGGGGGATAGCCCCAACGATCTGGACATGCTCAAAGCGGTGGATGCACCGGCCATCATTCCGCACAGCGATGGTTCACACCTGGAGGACCCTGCACTAAAACGGGCCTTCATAGCACCAAAAGAGGGCGCGGCGGGGTGGAATACCGCCGTTCTTACCCTGATCGACCAATAGGCGATCGCACTGACGAGGATGAACCGATGAGTGATTTTTTCCAGAACGGTCGTATTGCCACTTTGCACAACCTGGGGGATCGCCCGCTGGAGGCGATGGAGGCGGAGCTGAATGAATGGGCGGAGAAAAAGCCCATGTGCCTGGTGTTGCCGTGTCTCTACTCTGAGCTACAGGGGCCGGCGTTGGAAAACATCATTCAGGAGCTGAGTAAGGTCACCTACCTTGATGAGGTCATCATCGGGCTTGATCGCGCTACCGAAGAAGAGTTCGAGCATGCCAAGACGTTTTTTTCCCGTCTGCCCCAGCGTCACCACATTCTGTGGAATGACGGGCCGCGCCTGAAAGCCATTGATAAGGTCCTCGATGAATATGGCCTCGCGCCCAATGAGTTGGGGAAGGGGCGCAATGTCTGGTATTGCCTGGGCTATGCGCTGGCTCAGGGGCGGGCCAAAGCCGTCGCGCTGCACGACTGCGACATTCTCACCTACAAGCGGGATATTGTTGCCAAGCTGTTTTATCCGGTGGTCCATCCCACATTCAATTACGCTTTCTGCAAGGGGTATTACTATCGTGCGGCCAACGGCAAACTCAACGGTCGCGTGAGTCGACTGTTGGTATCGCCGCTGGTGCGGGCGCTGGAGAAAGTGTTTGGCCGCGACGATTATCTGGAATTCATTGACAGCTTTCGCTACCCGCTGGCGGGTGAGTTTTCCATGATCATGGACGTGGTCAGTTCCATCCGGATTCCCAGCGATTGGGGCCTGGAAATTGGTGTGCTGTCGGAAGTGAATCGTCGCTACTCCGACGAGCGGGTCTGTCAGGTGGATATTGCCGATGCCTACGATCACAAGCATCAGGATCTGTCCAAAGACAACCCGGAGGGTGGGCTCTCGAAAATGAGCACGGACATTTCCAAATCGCTGTTCCGCAAACTGGCAATCAAAGGCACCGTGTTTACGCCAGAAGCGTTTCGTACCATCAAGGCGAGTTATTATCGCCTCGCGCTGGATCTGATTGACCGGTATCACAACGATGCCGTCATCAACGGCATGACGTTGGATCGAAACCAGGAAGAGAACACCGTGGAGCTGTTTACCAAGTGCATCATGCGGGCGGGGGAGCAGTTTCTGAACGATCCCACCGAGCGGCCATTCATGGCCAATTGGTCGCGCGTGTTAAGCGCCGTGCCGGATGTGTACGATCAGTTGTTGGAGGCGGTTGCGCAGGATCGGGGGTGATCGGGTTGCGGCTCGTTTGGTGACGGCGGATGCGGGCTGCGGTGGTTGGGTAACGGCGGATGCGGCCTTCGGCCTTATCCGCCCTACGCGGACTGCCGTGGTATGCGTAGGGCGGATAAGCGAAGCGCATCCGCCGTTACCCAACCCAAAATATACCTCAAACTTTCTTCTCATAATTCGTCAACCAGACACACTGATACGGCGCCAAGGTCAAAGTCCCGTACAGATCCGTCACCGCCTCCCCACTGATCAAATCCCGCCAATTCTCTGTACTGATCAAATTGATATTGGTCAAACTGATTTCCTGCGGCCGATCGCTCAGGTTATTCAGACAGAAAATACTCTGAGTTCGGCGCAGGCTCTGCCGCCAGAAACCAAACACCTCCGGCTGCAAGTGCAAAGTGAACTGAGTAGCATTCGGGTGAAACGCCGGCTGCGCACAGCGAATCCGGATCAGTCTCTGCAGCGCATTGAAGATTCGGTGTTGAGGTTTTTCCGGGTCGGCTAGAAGCGTTTCGAGTTCACCCTTGTGCCAGTTGGTCCGGTTGATGGAACGGTTGTGCTGGGTGGCTTCCAGTTTGTCCAGGTCATTGGGCGTCGCAAACAGGGTGTGAATATAAAACGCCGGTATACCCTCCAGGGCCAACATGATGATCTGTGAACAGAGCAACCGTGCCTCCTGCCAGCGATCGGTACCCTGATAGGTACCCTTGAAGGCATCGAACAGACTGATGTTGGCCTCGTAAGGTTTGCTTTCGCCATTCTGTCCGGTGCGGCTGGAAATGCGACCGCCAAAGGACTGCAGCGTTTTCAGGAAGGTTTCCAGCTCCTCGTCGGACAACAAGCCTTCCGCCGGACGCAACCCGATACCGTCGTGGGAGGCGGTAAAATTCAGATAGGCACAGCCGACCGGCGAGGGCGGCATGCTCATCAACCAGCCTTTCAGATACTGGCCGTTGCCGGACAGCAGCGCGTGAATCACCAGTGGTGGCAGGCTGAAGTTGTAGATCATGTGCGCTTCGTTACTGTTGCCGAAGTACGTCAGGTTTTCCCGGTTGGGCACATTGGTTTCGCTGATCAGAATCGCGTGGGCATTTTTGTACTCCATCAGCAGCCGCAGCAGCTTGATGACTTCGTGGGTTTGCGGCAGGTGTATACAGGGCGTTCCGATTTCCTTCCACAGAAAGGCCACGGCATCCAGACGAAGCCACTGAACGCCCTTGTCGAGATAAAGCCCGATGATCTTCAGGTATTCGAGCAGCACCTTGGGGTTGCGGAAGTCGACATCAATCTGGTCATGACTGAACGTACACCAGACGTGCTTCACGCCTTCGTTGGTTTCCACTGCGCGCAGTAGCGGGCTGGTGCGCGGCCGCACGACCATGGACAGGTCGTAGTGGGGGCTCGCCTCGACAAAGTAATCCCGACCCGGGTCTTTGCCATATTGGTAGTTGCGGAACCAGCCGCTCTGGCTGGACACATGGTTGATCACCAGATCGCCCATGAGTTTGAAGTCTTGCCCCAGAGTTTCAATATCGTCCCATTCGCCCAGCTCGGCGTCGACCTGGGTGTAGTCGATGACGGCAAAGCCGCCGTCGGAGCTGTGGGGGAAGAAGGGCAGCACGTGCACGGCGCTGAAGGTGTCCTGCAGGTGTTTGTGCAGGAACTGTTCGAGGGTATCGAGGGGTTTTTCGTTGGGGGTGCGGATGGAGTTGCCGTAGGTGATCAGCAGGGCGTCCTGTTCGGACCAGAGTTGCTCGGGCGGTACGATGGCGCGGTTGATCCGCGGCCCGATGGCCTCGAGGCACTGTTGGGTCAGTGCGTCGGTGTCGGCATTGGGGTAGAGGTAGGCGAGTAGCGCGGTGAGTTTACTTTTCAGTTCCGGCAGCGAAAAAAAGTCAGTCGTCATAGTATGGGCCCGTCATGGTCAGTACCCAATATCGCAGCAAGATCCATACCGGTGAGCCGTGTGCGTTGATCCAGCTCCGAACAATTCGACGTCGCCACCAAGTCTGGCACGCCTTTTTGAAATTATCNNCGTGAATCCGTCCCTGGAGGCTTCTCGTCGGCTCCCTGCCTCCGAGAGTCCCCGACAGGTATACCTCGCCGAGACCCTCAGTGCCAATAGGCGTTTTGTGTTGCGAGCGTGACGGGGTGGAGGGTAGGCCGGTTGGAGACTCTCTGAGGCATGGATG
>NZ_DFTP01000054.1:0-10925 GCF_002381585.1 Marinimicrobium sp. UBA4209 | reverse complement strand
TGGATGCCGATGAGAAGCCTCCAGGGGCCGCTCTTTGGCTCCTGCCACCGCGGCATTCGTGCATCCATGCACATCATGGATTCACGGCGGGTCTCCAACCGGCCTACCCTCCACCCTCCCCAAAACTCTATGCGAAGCTACAAAACCGTACTCAAAATCAATACAACAATCAGGCCAACCACCCCGAGGATGGTTTCCAGAACCGTCCAGGAAGCCAGAGTCTGGCGCTCGGTCAGCCCCATAAACTGCTTCACCAGCCAGAACCCCGAATCGTTGACGTGGGACAGCACCGTGGCGCCGCAGGCAATGGCAATGACGATGCAGGCCGTTACGCCGTCAGAGTAACCACCGGCGCTGACCAGGGGCGCCACCAGCCCGGCGCTGGTGACCATGGCCACGGTGGCGGAGCCCTGGGAGACGCGGATGACGGTCGCGACCAGGAAGGCGAACAGGACGACCGGGAGGTTTGAGGCGGTCATGGCCTCGACCAGTGCATCGCCCACGCCGGCGGCGATGAGGACTTTGCCGAATACGCCGCCGGCGCCTGTCAGCAGGATGATCATGCCCACCGGCTCCATGGAGCGGGTCGCCACTCGTTGGATTTCGTCTCGGCTGAAGCCCAGGCGGGTGCCCAGGAAGTAGAAGGAGAGCAGGGCGGCGACCAGCAGGGCGGTGAAGGGGTGGCCGACAAAGGCCATAATCTGGGCCGCATCGTGGCTTTCGCCGAGCCAGGTTTTGGTGGCGGTGTTGAGCAGGATCATCGCCAGGGGCACCAGGATAATGCTCAATACCAGGGTGAAGCCTGGCTGTGGGCGATCGTTCTGGTGGTGGCTGTCCATCTGGACCTGAGCGGTGTCTGGTAACTCGGCGTGGATGCGGTTGCCGATAAAGCGCCCGAAGACGATGCCGCCGAGAATCGCGGCGGGAATGCCCGCCAGCAGGCCCACCAGAATGACCCAGCCGAGGTCAGCGCCCAGCAGCGAGGCGACCGCCACGGGGCCGGGGGTCGGGGGGATGAACGAGTGGGCCACGGCAATACCCGCCACCAGTGGCATGCCGTAAAACAGCAAGGATTTGCCCGTGCGCTTGGCCAGGCTGTAGACCAGTGGAATAAAGAGGATCAGCGCCACCTCGAAAAAGACCGGAATGGCGACAATCAGGCCGAGGGTCATCAGGGCCCAAGGGGCTTTGTCTTCGCCGGCTTTGCGGGTGAGGGTGTTGGCAATCTGCTGGGCGCCGCCGGAAACCTGCAGGATTTCCCCGATCATGGTGCCCAGCCCGATCACGATGGCGATATAGCCCAGGGTGCCGCCCATGCCCTGCTGGATGACGTCCGCCACTTCGGGCAGGGGCACGCCGCCGGCGATGGCAACCCCCATGCTCACCAGCAGGAGGGCGACAAAGGCCTGCAGACGCAGGGCCATGATCAGAAACAGTAGAACACCGATGCTGACAACGGTGACCGAGAGCAAGTAGGTGGCTGACATGTTGTTATTATCTCCTGTCGTTTGTGGGCGCCGTTTTAGTCGGAGCGGGCCTTGAGGGATTCTATGTAATCAATGGCCTGGTCCAGCACGCCGGGTACCGGTGGGTGAATGTTCAGGGGGGTGACATCGGGCTCTTTCTGCAGGTCCGGGCGCTCCAGGGCCTCGAACTGGCTGTCCAGCAGCTCCGGGGGCATGAAATGCCCCTGACGGGCGCTGATCCGGTCGGCGATAGTGTCCGCATCGCCGTCCAGAAACAGGAAGTGGGTATCGAGACCGCAGTGCCGGAAGGGTTCACGATGGCTGCGCTTCAGGCCGGAGAAGGCAAGGACAAAGGTGGCATCGCTGTCGGCATGCTCTTTCAGGTAGTCGCACATCCGGGCAATCCACGGCGCGCGCATTTCATCGGTCAGGGGTTTGCCCGCCGCCATGTGCGCTTTGGCCGCGTCACTGTGAAAGTCGTCCGCATCCAGGTAGGTAAAGCCGAAGTGTTCCGACAGCGCTGAGGCCATCGTGGATTTGCCCGCCCCGGAGACGCCCATCATGATCAGCAGAGTTGCCAAGGTGTGTCACCCTCATTCCCAAAAAATACGGATTATAACGCGGGAGGAGGTTAGCGCACTTATTATGTTAGCGCAAACATTTGGGCTGTGATAATCTGCCGGTTTTTGGAAGAGGGAGTTGGACAGTGAGCACCCGGGCGAGAAAAAAGCACTCCCAGGCCGTCACCCTGGCGGATGTGGCGCAATACGCCGGCGTCAGCGGTATCACTGTATCGAGGGTCATTAACCATCCTAATAAAGTGTCGCAGGCAACGCGGCAGGCCGTGCAGGAGGCAATCGATATGCTGGGTTACATTCCCAATCAATCCGCCAGTTCTCTGGCATCAGCGCGCTCACGCGTGATCGGCGTGGCGATTCCGTCGCTGTCGAATATTGTATTCACCGATGTATTGCGCGGCATCTACGATGTCGCGGGCACCTCGGGCTACAAAGTGCTGATGGTGGACACCCACTACTCGGCGCTGGAGGAGGAGCGCATGGTACGCACCCTGCTCAGTCAGTCGCCCGAGGCCATGATTCTCACCGGTGGTGAGCAGACCCAGGCCTGTGAGCGCCTGCTGCTGAAGGCCAAGATCCCGGTGGTCCAGATCATGGACCTGCTGGATGAGCCAATGGATATGAACGTCGGGGTATCGCACTTTGAGGCCGGTGCCGCCGTGGCGGAGCAACTGCTGTCGGCGGGGTACGGTCAGTTGGGCTTTATCGGTGCCCGTATGGACAAGCGGGTTCGGGAGCGTCTGGCGGGCTTCAAGTCGGTGCTGGAAAGCCGGGGGCGGTTCTGGCGGAACTTCGTCCAGGTGACCGATCGGCCCTCATCCATCGAGTTGGGGGGCGAGCTGTTTCGGGCGCTCATGGGGCAAGCCGGCGGCGTAGTGGACGCGGTGTTCTGCTGCAACGACGACCTGGCCCTGGGGGCGTTATTCGAAAGTCAGCGTATGGGCCTGGATGTGCCGGGTGATATTGGCCTGTGCGGCTTCAACGACTTCGAAGTGTCGGCATTTACCAACCCGTCATTGAGCAGCGTGGCCGTGCCCCGATACCAGATGGGGGTGACGGCGGCGGAGATGATCATTACCGCCTTGAACGGCGGTGAGGTCGGGCAGAAGAGGCGCGACCTCGGTTTTGAAGTCGCGCTCCGACAGTCTACCGATCATCTCTAAGAGCGCATCAGGCGCTTTTGCGCAGACCGGTTGACGAGTTCTGGACGATGCTCAGGTATTTCAGCCAGGCCTGTTCCACGGGATTCTTCGGGGCGGCCTGTTTGGCGATGACCTTGAGCAGGTGGCGGTCCTCATCAGTGGGGTCGGTCACCTCGCCTCGGCACAGGGCGTGGATCAGCGCGCCGTGTTTGCGGATCAGGCGGGCCTGGATGCCGGATAACTGGCTGGAGTGGTCAAAACCGGCGGGAAAGTGCTCCCGGTCCTGAAAGGGCTGCTTGAGGTAGTGCTCGCGCGGCAACATGGTTGCTCTCCTTTACCGTAACGTGGGTGGAATTGACACCTCGATCACGTTATACGATGTTTCTGGCAGAAATATGTCAGCGCGGAGTGAATTTTTCAGCAGCCACCTGAGGCCGGATTCCCAGGCACAAAAAAACCGGCACGAGGCCGGTTTTTTCTGGCGCCGCGGTCAGGCCGTGGCGCGGGTCACAGTCGGGTCAGGCTCAGGAAGCCATCGCCTTGATGTGGCCGTTCAGGCGGCTCTTATGACGAGCGGCCTTGTTCTTGTGCATCAGGCCCTTGTCAGCCATGCGGTCGATGACCGGAACAGCGGCGGTGTAAGCGGTTTTGGCCGCTTCCTGGTCGCCGGATTCGATGGCCTTGACCACGTTCTTGATGTAGGTGCGCGTCATGGAGCGCAGGCTGGCGTTGTGCTTGCGAGCCTTTTCGTTCTGGCGAGCGCGCTTCTTGGATTGAGGTGTATTTGCCACCGTGGAGCTCCTGTTACGTATTCAGACTGAAATTCGGTCGTCCGGCAGCCATTCGCACAAGCCGGAATCAAGGACGCGACATTATGCCCATTTGGAGCCGTATGTCAACTGTCCCGGTGCCAATGGCGCGTATCCTTGCGGTAGGGCAGGCGCACATGCAGGGCGGCCTTGGCCACAATATGCGCGCTCACCGGCGCGGTGATAAACAAAAACAGCGCAATCAGCAGCTCGTGCAGGCTCAGGCCGTCGCCGCGAGTGCTGAAAAACACCATGGAGGCGACGATCATGCTGCCCACGCCCAGCGTCGTGGCCTTGGTGGGGCCGTGCAGGCGCATGAAAAAGTCCGGCAGGCGCGCCAGCCCAAAGGAGCCGATCAGCGCAAAGGAGGCGCCAACCAACAACAGAATGGACACCAGCCATTCGATCCAGCTTGTCTCGCTCATGGTCTTGCTCCTATTCAATGATGTCGCCGCGCAACAGGTACTTGGACAGGGCAACGGTGCCCACAAAGGCCATGACGGCAATCAGTAGCGCCGCCTCGAAATACAGCATGGACTCCTTCGAGAGCCCAAACAGCACCAGCAGAGCGATGGAATTGATATACATGGTGTCCAGCGCGAGGATCCGGTCCGGCAGCGACGGGCCCACCGCCAGGCGCCACAGGTTCAGCACCAGGGCCAGGCTCATCATCACCAGGCTGATCTGGATTACGATGTCGAGCATTCGAAAATCTCCTTAAGCGGCGCTTCATAACGCTGTTTGATGGTCGCCACAGCTTCGGCCGGATCATTCACGTGCAGCGTGTGGATGATCAACCGCTTGCCATCGGCACTCAAATCGGCGGACACGGTACCCGGAGTCAGGGAGATGGTGCTTGCCAGAATGGTGATTGCGAAGTCCTGTTCCAGGTCCAGCTCCAGAGTCATGAAGGCCGGCTTGAGGGACTTGGGTGAACCCAGGATCAGGCGCGCTACGGTCCAGTTGGCGATCACAATATCCCAGAGCACCACCACCACAAACTTGAACGCCACACCCGGGCGGCTCAAGGTCATTTCCTGGGGCCAGAAGGACTGGGTGACAAAGGGGATGAACCAGGCGAGCAGGCCCCCCAGAACCAGATGGCCGCCGCTCACGTCATTGGCCAGAAGAAACCACAGAAACAGCATGAACAGGCTGAGTACCGGGTGCGGTAAAAGCCGCCGGCGCCGTCGTCGGGTATTGGTCAGGGTGCTCATGGGTTCCCCCCTACAGTGGTGTGGCGCAGCACGCTGTCAATGTACTGGCCCGGGTTCAATAGCTGCTCGGCCATGGCGTCGGTGTAGGCGATGATCGGCTCGCCCCACAGTGCCAGTGCCGGTGTCGTTGCCAGCAGGCCGAGCGCGGCGGCCAGCGGCAGCAGCGAGGCTTTCTGGGTGTTGGCCACCACCTCCGTGGTGCGCCAGAAAAAAGTACTGCCACTGCGACTCAGGGCGGTAATGGAGGCAAGCCCGCCCAGCAGCACCAGCCCCCAAAGCCAAATGGCGGCGTAGCCGGTACCGGCCGATTGCAACAGCAGTACCTTGCCGACAAAGCCACTCAACGGCGGCATGCCGGCCACACTCAGGGCGGCCACAAAAAACATCAGTCCCAGGGTCGTGCTTTGGGGCAGGGTGGGGCCGGTACGGATGGCGTCGCTGCCGTCCTGACGCTGGCGGCGGATCAGGTCGACAATCAGATACAGTGCGCCGCACACCCAGGTGGAGTGGGCCAGATAGTAAAAGGTCGCACTCAGGGCTTCAGCGGTGTTCAGGGCCAGGCCGGCGAGCAGGGTACCCACCGAGATGATCACCAGGTAGGACACCTGCATACGCAGATTGCGGGCGGCCAGTACACCGATAACCCCCAGTGCCAGGGTGACCAGAGCCAGTGGCCACAGCCAGGGCTGAATCAGGTTGGCCAGTTCGCCGGCGTGATCGCCAAAGATCAATGTGTAGACCCGGGCGATGGAATAGACCCCGATTTTGGTCATGATGGCGAACATGGCCGCGACCGGAGCGCTGGCCGCGCTATAGGCCCGGGGCAGCCAGAAGTACAGCGGCACCATTGCGGCTTTTAGACCAAACACCACCATAAACAGCAGGCCGGCCGCCGCCACAATCGGCGCGTCCTGGGCGGGCAGGTTGGCCACCTTGGCGGCCATGTCCGCCATGTTCAGGGTGCCGGTAATGCCGTACAGGGTGGCCACGGCAATCAGAAACAGGCTGGAACCCGCCAGGTTCAACACCACATAGTGCAGCCCGGCCCTTGCCCGCTCCGGGCCTCCGCCCTGCACCAGCAGCGCGTATGAGGCGAGCAGCAATACCTCAAANNCGCCGGTGAGAAAGGCGCCGTTGACCCCGAGCAGCAACAGGTGCAGCAGGCCGTTCAGGTTGTAGGCCGGGTGGTCCATGGTGCTCGCCGCGTACCAGATGGCAAAGAACGCCAGCACACTGGTCACCAGCACCATGAAGGCACTGAGCCGATCCAGAACCAGAACGATGCCAAACGGCGGCGCCCAGTCCCCCATGGCATAGACCTGAATGACACCACTGCTGGCGGTGTAGAACAGCAGCAGGGAAACGATGACCAACAGACCGGCGCTGATCAGGCTGACCGTGCGGGTCAGCACAAAGCCCTTGCCGGCCAGTAACAGCAGGATCACCCCGGTGATCAGTGGCAACAGCACCGGCAGTGCAATCAGGTGACTCATGCCCGGTCCTCCTGCGCCGCATCGCTCGGCGTACCGTCGACATGGTCATTGCCAAGCTCGGCCCGTGCCCGCAGGGCGAGCACCAGGACAAAGGCGGTCATGGCAAAGCTGATCACGATGGCGGTCAGTACCAGGGCCTGAGGCAGTGGGTCGGCGTAGTGATCGCTGGTGCCGATCACCGGCGGCGCGCCAGCGGTCAGGCGGCCCATGACGAAAATGAACAGGTTGACCGCATAGGTGAACAGAGTCAGCCCGACAATGACCGGAAAAGTCCGGCCGCGCAGCATCAGGTACACGCCGCAGGCGGTCATCACCGCGATCATGATTGAAATCAACAGCTCCATTAAATCTTCTCCCCTTGTTCATTGGTGGCCGGGGCTTCGTGGGTGGTCTGCGCCAGCTTGCCCAGGTGCGCCAGAATCAGCATGGTGGCACCCACGACCGTGACATAGACGCCGACATCGAAGGCCATGGCGGAGGCGAGCTCAAAGTCGCCCACAAATGGCCAGTGCACATGCGTGAAGGTCGAGGTCAGGAAGGGGTAGCCGAACAACCAGCTTGCCAGCCCGGTGAGCGTGGCAATCAACACGCCGGTGGCGGCCACTTTCCGGTAATTCCAGCGCAGGCGCTGCTGCATCCACTCGGTACCGGTGGAAATATATTGAAGGATCAGCGCCACACTGGTGACCAACCCGGCAATGAACCCGCCGCCGGGCATATTGTGACCGCGCAGGAAAATGTACAGGGACACCATGATGGCGAGCGGAAGCAGGATGCGGGTCATCACCGACAGAATCGGCGGATGCGGCTCGCGGGCCCAGCGACGACCGTCGCCATCGGCCTGGGGCAGTGGCAGTTTCAGGCCGTGCAGCATCGCGTAGATACCAACGGCCGCCAGGGCTAGCACGGTGATCTCCCCGAGGGTATCGAAACCGCGGAAATCCACCAGAATCACGTTGACTACGTTGGTGCCACCGCCACCGCTAACGCTGTTTTCCAGGAAGTAGTTGGAAATGGGGGTGAACGGCCGGGTCAGCACCGCCCAGCACAGGGCGCCAATGCCCGCCCCGGCGCTGCCGGCAATGGCAATATCCCGAACCACGCGTCTGGGTGGTGACTCGTTGGGTGTCATCTGGGGCAGGAAGTAGAGCGCGAGCATCAGCAGAACGATGGTGACCACTTCAACCGACAGCTGGGTCAGCGCCAGGTCCGGGGCGGAAAACCGGATGAAGGTCAGCGATACGATCAGGCCCACCACGCTCAGCATCAGCAGGGCCGCAAACCGGTTGTGATGAATCAGCACCGTGCCGAACGCCGCGATCACCAGCAAGGCGGTGGCGACCAGGCTTACAGGGTCCATCGGGGTCAGCGAAGCGGAACCGGTCCACTCGGCCAGAGACCAGAGCCCCGCGGCGCCCACGACCAGGGCTGAACCGAAGAACAGCGCCAGATAGCGCTGGAGCGAGCCGTTCTCAAGCCGGTCGGTAACCCACTGGGCGGCCAGGACGCTGCGTTGTACCCGATGCTCGAACACCAGCTTCTCGTCCTTGCGGAACTTGCGCTCGTAAAACGCAAACAGCCCTTTGCGCTGGGTGTAGAGGAGAATACCGCCGGCCAGGGCGATGGCGCTCATCAACAACGGCAGGTTGAACCCGTGCCAGAGCGCAATGTGGTACTCCGGCATCTCGTGCCCGAGAACCGCCGTGGCAGCCGCGTGGATAAAGGGCTCAATGGTGTAGTGGGGCAAAATACCCACCACCAGACAGAGCACCACCAGAATCTCCACCGGCACTTTCATGTAGCGGGGCGGCTCGTGGGGCGGATACTTGGGCAGATCCTGAGGCTCGCCATTGAAAAAGACATCGTGAATAAAGCGCCATGAGTAGGCCACTGAAAACAGCGCCCCTAGGGTGGCCAGCATCGGCATGATCCACCAGAACTGACCGAGATACTCCAGGTGCAGGCTCTCGGCAAAGAACATCTCCTTGCTCAGGAAGCCGTTCAGGAGCGGTACGCCGGCCATGGCGGCGGACGCGACCATGGCCAGTAGCGCGGTATGCGGCATGTACTTCCACAGGCCGTTGATCTTGCGCATATCCCGGGTGCCGGTCTCGTGGTCGATGATCCCGGCCGCCATGAACAGCGACGCCTTGAAGGTGGCGTGGTTGATGATGTGAAACACCGCCGCCGCTGCCGCCAGCTCGGTGCTGAAACCGAACAGCAGGGTAATCAGGCCCAGGTGGCTGATGGTGGAATAGGCCAGCAGGCCTTTCAGGTCGTGTTTGAACAGGGCCGTATAGGCAGCGTACACCAGCGTGGCAAGGCCCACGAAGCTGACGATAAAGAACCACAGCTCGGTGCCCGCCAGTGCCGGGTACATCCGGGCAAGCAGAAACACCCCAGCCTTGACCATGGTGGCCGAGTGCAGATAAGCCGACACGGGGGTGGGGGCGGACATGGCGTGAGGCAGCCAGAAATGGAACGGGAACTGGGCGGACTTGGTAAAGGCGCCCAGCAGCACCAGAATCAGGGTGATTGGGTAGAGCGCGTGGGCGCGGATCTGATCCCCGGCGGCGAGAATCTCGGTCAGATTAAAGCTGCCGACAATATGTCCCAGCAGCAGTGCGCCCGCGAGCAGGCAGAGGCCGCCCGCCCCGGTAATCGCCAGCGCCATCCGCGCCCCTTTACGGGCCTCGGACTGGTGGGACCAATAGCCGATCAGAAGGAACGAGCTCAGGCTGGTGAGCTCCCAGAACACCAACATCAGAAGGATGTTGTCCGACAGCACAATGCCGAGCATCGCCAGCATGAATATCTGCAGCAGGGCGTAGAGCTTGCCCAGAGAGTCCCGTGAAGACAGGTAGTAACGGGCGTACAGCATGACCAGCAGGCCGATCCCGGTGATCAGCAAGGCGAACATCAGCCCCAGGCCGTCCAGGCGGAGGCTCAGATCCAGCCCCAACCCGGGCAGCCACGCCTGATGGAAACGAAAGGTCTCGCCGGCCAGCACCGCTGGCGTCAGGTAAAGCAGCAGCCCCAGGGAGATCAAAGGCGCTAACGCCGCCGACCAGGCGCACAGGTTGCGCCCGAAGCGCTCCGTGGCGAGGGGGACCAGCGCGCCCAGGAGCGGCAGGAATACAATCAAAAACAGTGTCATAAGGTCTCTCACACCTTGTGGGTATTATTCATCTCCGCCCGGACAAGTATAACCGGGGATACCTTGAGATTCGTTGTGGGTAACAACAGACGGGGTTACAGCGACGCGGGTGGGTCGGTAAAGAAGGGGTGGCGTTTTAAAGTGAAGCCTTGGGGCTCATGGTGGTGCGGCATCGCGGTCATTCCCGTGTCTTAGGTCGTTGTGGACGTCGTACCAGAAACCGGCAAATGCTTTTATACACTGTAAAGGGGGCCGAGTACCAGTATTGCAGAAGCCTCTTAACCTATGTTAACCCTCGGTGGATGACCCGCAAACGGTCCGACGTATCGGAGCGTTTGCGGGTCATCCACCGATCACTGACCCGCAAACGCCAGATAACCCCGATGCAACTCTTCCACCCGCTTCTCTAAATCGACCAGACTCCCGGTGTTATCCAACAAGTCATCCGCCCGCTTTAGCCGCTCGGCTCGCGACATCTGACTGGCCATGATCCGCTGGATCTGCTCCGGGTCCGCACCGTCCCGGGCACTGGCCCGTGCGAGCTGGAGGGACTCCGGCACATCCACCACCAGAATCCGGTCGACCAGCTTATCCTGCCCGGTCTCAAACAGCAGGGGAGACACCAGTAGGGCGTAGGGACCTCGCGCCGCGGCCAGCCGCGAACGCAACTCCCGGTTGATCAGAGGGTGCAGCAAGGCTTCAAGCCAGGTTTTCGCGTCGGGATCGGTAAAGATGATGGCGCGCAGGGTCGGGCGGTCCAGGGTGCCGTCAGGCGTCAAAATATCCGGGCCAAAGTGTTCGGCAATGGCCTTCAGGGCGGGCTGGCCGGGTTCGACCACCACCCGCGCCATATCGTCCGCATCCACGGCCTCAATGCCTGTCGCCTGGAAGGCCCGCATGACGGAAGACTTGCCGCTGCCGATGCCTCCGGTAACGCCGATAACCCGCTCCGCCATGATTCAGGGAGCCGCGAACTGAAGGTACTGTTGGAGCAGGCTGTCGCCCCAGATAAAGGCAATCCAGCCCGCAATGGCCAGGTAGGGGCCGAAGGGAATGGGAATGT
>NZ_DFTP01000086.1:0-6297 GCF_002381585.1 Marinimicrobium sp. UBA4209 | reverse complement strand
GCCCAGTTGGGTGAGCAGACAGTCGGTCTCTTCCGGATCAAAGCAGCGTTCGCCCCCAACGTCAGTCAATTCGGGCAGGCCCGGGATTTCCAGGCGCCAGCCTTCGTCCTCGGTCAGGTGCAGATGCAGCTTGTTGAGCTTGTAGCGGCCCATCTGTTCGATCAGGCGCAGGGTCACGGCCTGGCCGTGGAAGTTGCGGCCCATGTCGTAGTGCATCCCTCGCCAACCGGCGCGGGGCGCATCGAGCACGGTGAGATTGGGCAGGGTGACTGAATCACTGTTCATCGTGGCGGGCAACAGCTTCAACAGACTCTGCAGGCCGTAGAAGGCACCGGCATTGTCCCGACCGGTGATGCGGATCTGGTCGTCGTCGATTTCCAGCCGGTAGCTTTCCGCCTGTTCCGGCAGGTCGGTATCCTCTGATTCCACCCTCAGGCTGATAATGGGGCCCGAGACCGACTCATGGTCCGCGGCACTCGGGAATTCGGCATTGAACAGCGTCGAGAGCTGCTCCGCCAGGTAGTCAGCCTCTGAGCTCAGACAACCGGCGTAGTGAATTGTCCAGTCCGGCGAGAGAGTCGCGCTGCCCCAATGGGTTTCCAGGGACAGCGGCTTGGGAATGATGCGCTGGCGCACCGCCTGATCGGACACCCGCTGCGAGTGGATGGTCCGGTTGCGTTCGTAGCGGCGCTCGGCGGTGGCAATCGGCACCTGATCCTGGGCCGAGCGACGCTGCTGGGCCTCCCGGTCGAATACATCGACAAAACGGCTCATGTCTTCGGTGTCGGTATTGGCAAAAACCGCAGGTTCGCTACCCGGGCGATGAATGAAGGCGCGAGGCATAAAGTCGGTATAGGCCGCCATGGCCGAGGAGGGTTGATAGAACAGCTCCAGGGACTCTCCCGGGGCGAGGCCCGGGAAGTCCTCGGTAGGCGCTACCCGGTGTAAATCCCCCTGGACATGGGTCAAATGCAGGCCGGATACGGTGGTGTCACTCACCCGACGCACCGAGTGGAAATACAACCGCCAGTCACCGGTGCCCTCCGGCAGTGCCACGTCGGAACGGTTGTGCAGCCGAATTCGGGCTTCCGGGCCATCTTCCCCGATGTTGCTGACCACGGCAAAACGCCATTCGGTCTGGGCCGCAAATGCCTTTAATTGGGCGTCGCTGAGTGGTTGGGCAAGGCTGCCCACACTGGCAAAAAGCGCGACTGACAGGAGCAGGACGGTACGTACTATCATTATTGATCTCCACTTGGGGCATGGTCCAAGGTGGAGCATAGCCTACAACGGACAACGTTGTCTAACTAATTATGGGTTCTTTCCTGGTTAGGTCAGAAAGTGCTTATCCCAGTTGCCTCCATGGTTCGGTAGAGTAGTCTGGACCACAGACCGTCATCGGCGTAGGCGGCATAGTCCAGGCTGTACTGGTTGCCGGATCGGTTATGCCAACGATCATCAAACCATTGCGCGGCTGCGGTTAACGGCTCAGAGTCGGAAGATCCCCGCAGTACAACGCTGGTTTCGAGATTCAGGTTGTGCAGGTTGCGGCGAGTGAAATTAGTGGAGCCCAACAAAATCCGTGCCTGGCTCCGGGTGTCTTGATGCATCAGCCATTTGGAGTGGCACTGCTCACCGTGTGTGTCACACCACCGCACTTTTACCCCGGCGTTAACCAGCTCTCGGGCGACCGGGCGGTTGGGCACACCATTTTTTTCGCGCCCGAAGGCGTCTTTGTTGGGGTCGAGCAACACCCGCACCTTGACGCCGCGCTGTGCGGCCTCCTGCAGAGCCCGAACCAGGTGTCGGTCCGATAAATAGAACATTGCCAGGTCCAACCGCTCCCCCGCAGCCGCGCCGTTGATGATGGCCAGAGCGGTTCGTTCGACGGCACGCTCAGTCACCACCTGGACCGACAGGGGAGAACCGGCAACCTCACCTTCAGGTCGATCCAGGAACGGCCTGGGCTCGGGTCCGCCGGAGAAGGCAAGCACGGCGGCTTCACTGTCGAGCAGGTCCCACGCCGCCGGACCACCGAAGCGCAAGGCGACATTGCCGTGGGCGCTGCTTCCGTCGTGGGGGTTGGCCGATGTGACCAGGGCGGCCAGCTCGTTGTCGTTATCCGCGATGATCAGTTTTCGATGGTTGGCCTTGAAGTTGATCAACGCCAGGTAACTGCGCAGAGACACCTGACCCTCCCCAAACGGATTAGGTAGCGTATCCGTTTCGGTGTTTCCCCAGGGTTGAATAAAGGGACGCCAGAATGCGGAGTAGAGGGGATTGCTGTCGCGCAGCCTTGTGAGGTCGGTCAAGGTCACCGAGATGCCGGCGGCTTCCAACCGTTGGAAGTGAGGGGAGGGCAGACCACCGTACAAGGTATTTAGGGGATCGCTGATCACCAGAATCTGAATCTGTGGGTGACGGCGTTTTTGGGCGATAAGCCGGTCGGTCAACTCGTCGGACAGCGCCCGGTGAGTGTCGCTCATCTGCCCCTGGTAGGCATTGAACAGAAACATGTCCACAAGAATGAACCGTTCTGCCTGAGCGACCAGACGGAAGATCTCGTCAAAAATGCGCTGCTCGGTCTGTCGTTCACCCTGTTGATCGATATAGGTCCGATCGGCCAGAAACTGGACCCGGGTTGCCCCTCGGGCGGGGGCTTCCAAGCTGATACCTTCGGGGAGCGGCCTGAAAGCGCCGTACAGGCCCACCGTCAGAACCACAATCAACAGCAGCCCGAAAATGCTGCGAAGTGGGTGACGAATGATCGCCCCCGGTACCCATTTAGCCATTGATATTGCGTCCTTTCCGGTGACTCTTTGAGTCAGTCTTTTTTACTCGGTCTCTGCCAGCCCTGAATGTTACGCTGGCGGCCGCGGGCAATCGCCAGTTCCTCATCGGGAACGTCTTTGGTGATGATCGACCCCGCACCCACCGTTGTGTTCTTGCCCAACTTGACCGGCGCCACCAGCGCGCTGTTGGAACCGATAAAAGCATTGTCCCCGATTTCCGTGAGGAATTTGTTGACCCCGTCGTAGTTACAGGTAATCGTGCCGGCGCCGACATTCACACCGGAGCCGACCTTGCTGTCGCCGATGTAGCTCAGATGGTTGACCTTACTGCCTTCGCCAATGGTCGCTTTCTTGATTTCCACAAAGTTGCCGACCTTGGCCCCATCGGCCAGTAAGGTGCCCGGGCGCAGACGCGCGAAGGGCCCGATGGCGCAATGGCTGGATACCCGTGCGCCCTCAATCACCGAGTTGGCTTTGACTTCAGTGCCCGCGCCGATCACGCAGTCTTTCAGGTAGCAGTTGGGTTCAAGGTGCACGCCATCTTCCAGCATGACCTCGCCTTCAAACACGCAGTTCACATCAATGACCACATCCCGCCCGACGGTCAGCCGGCCACGGCAGTCAAATCGAGCCGGGTCCATCAGGGTGACCCCTTTGACCATCAACTCTTCCGCCTGACGACTCTGGTAGTAACGTTCGAGGGCCGCCTGCTGTTGACGATTGTTGATGCCTTCCACCTCTTCCGGTGTGTCCGGCTGAGCCACATGAATGCCCAGGCCACTTTGGCGCGCCATGGCAATAATGTCGGTCAGGTAGTACTCACCCTGGGCATTATCGTTACTCAGTGCCGGCAGCCACTCGCGCAGGTGTTTGGCTTTAGCAGCCATGATCCCGGTGTTGATTTCAGTGATCCGGCGCTGCTCGTCGTTGGCATCTTTGTATTCAACAATGGCCTCAACCTGGCCGGCGGCATCGCGCAGGATACGTCCGTAGGCTCCCGGGTCGGGAAGATTCACGGTCAGCAGGCCGATGGTGGTGTCGGTCACCGCCTGGGCCAGCTTTTCCAAGGTCGTTGCCTGGGTCAGCGGCACATCGCCGTAAAGAATCAGTACCGTCGCGTCGTCACGGAAGTGGGGCAGGGCCTGGAGCACCGCGTGGCCGGTGCCCAGCTGTTCGGTCTGGGCCACAAAGCGGATATCGTCGGCCGCCATGCGGGCCTCGACCTGTTCGGCGCCATGGCCCACCACCACCAGAATCTGATCACTGCCCAGTGCCCGGGCGCTGTCGATCACATGCTGCACCAGCGGGCGGCCGCCCACGGGATGAAGCACCTTGGGCAGGTTCGAGCGCATTCGGGTGCCTTTACCGGCAGCGAGAATGACGATATCAAGGGGGGTGGTCATGCGGCGACTCCTTCAACAAACCGTTGATCAGGACAAATTAGGGGGAACAATCGTAGTGTGACGGACGTAAAAAAAGGGCGGCCGATCAGCCACCCTTTTCTGTTGCCAATGCCATGCACGGCGAGGCCTACTTGTTGCTGCCCAACTTCTTGCGAATGGACTGCAGCGTACGCAATTGAGCGGCGGCTTCCGCCAACTGCACCGCGGCCTTGGAGTAGTCGATCTCGCCAGACTGGTTGGTGAGCTCTTTCTGGGCGGTTTCTTTGGCTTCCTGGGCGGCTGCTTCATCCATATCATCAGCGCGCAGGGCGGTATCCGCCAACACGGTGACGTGGTAAGGCTGCACTTCCAGATAACCACCGGAAACGTAGTAAATCTCTTCCTCACCATTGTCCTTGACGATGCGCACCGGGCCCGGCTCAAGGCCGGTCAGCAAAGGAGCGTGACCATAGGTCACACCCAGGTCACCCAGGGTACCGGTGGCCACGATCATCTTCACCAACCCGGAGAAGATTTCCCGCTCTGCACTGACAATATCGCAGTGAACTGTCATAGCCATATTTCTGCCTCTAACGCTTCAGGGCCAGTGGCCCGGCAGTGCCGGGCCGGCGGGTTACTTTTTCTTGGCCTTGTTGGCTTTCTCGATGGCTTCTTCAATGGTACCAACCATGTAGAACGCCTGTTCCGGCAGATCATCGTACTCGCCGTCAAGAATGCCTTTAAAGCTGCGAATGGTGTCCTTGAGGGACACGTAAACGCCCGGAGAACCGGTGAACACTTCGGCCACGTGGAACGGCTGGGACAGGAAACGCTCGATTTTACGGGCCCGGGATACGGTCAGCTTGTCCTCTTCTGACAGCTCATCCATACCCAGAATAGCGATGATGTCCTTCAGCTCTTTATAGCGCTGCAGTACGGTCTGAACACCGCGAGCCACTTCATAGTGCTCCTGACCAATGATCAGCGGGTCCAGCTGACGAGAGGTGGAGTCCAGCGGATCAATGGCCGGGTAGATACCTTTAGAGGCAATGTCACGGCTCAATACTACGGTCGAATCCAGGTGAGCAAACGTAGTCGCCGGAGACGGGTCAGTCAGGTCATCCGCGGGTACGTATACGGCCTGCACGGAGGTAATGGAGCCGGTCTTGGTGGAGGTAATACGCTCCTGCAGAACACCCATCTCTTCAGCCAGGGTCGGCTGATAACCTACCGCGGACGGCATACGACCCAGCAGCGCCGATACTTCGGTACCCGCCAGGGTGTAACGGTAGATGTTATCGATGAACAGCAGAACGTCCTTACCTTCGTCGCGGAACTTCTCGGCCATGGTCAGACCGGTCAGCGCAACACGCAGACGGTTACCCGGTGGCTCGTTCATCTGGCCGTAAACCATCGCTACCTTGTCTACAACCTTGGAGTCGGTCATTTCGTGGTAGAAGTCGTTACCTTCACGGGTACGCTCACCGACACCGGCGAATACCGACAGACCAGAGTGCTCTTTAGCGATGTTGTTGATCAGTTCCATCATGTTCACGGTCTTGCCCACACCGGCACCACCGAACAGACCAACCTTACCACCCTTGGCGAACGGGCATACCAGGTCGATCACCTTGATGCCGGTTTCCAGCAGCTCGTTGGAGCCAGCTTGCTCGTCGTAGCTGGGAGCAGCGCGGTGAATACCCCAACGCTCTTCTTCACCGATCGGACCAGCTTCGTCGATCGGGTTGCCCAGTACGTCCATGATGCGGCCCAGGGTNNCCGGTTTCCAGCAGCTCGTTGGACGCGGCCAGTTCTTCGTACGCCGGGGCATCGCGGTGAATCTGCATGCGCTCGTCTTCACCGATGGGGCCGGCTTCATCAATCGGGTCGCCCAGTACGTTCATGATACGACCCAGGGTTTTGGTGCCCACCGGAACCTTGATCGGCTCCTTGGTGTTGCTCACATCCAGACCACGACGCAGACCTTCAGAGGAGCCCAGGGCAATGGTGCGTACCACGCCGTCGCCCAGTTGCTGCTGCACTTCCAGAGTCAGGTCTTGCTCGGTGACTTTCAGTGCATCATAGATTTGCGGCACGGCATCGCGCGGGAATTCCACGTCGAT
>NZ_DFTP01000103.1:113030-130328 GCF_002381585.1 Marinimicrobium sp. UBA4209 | reverse complement strand
GACCGTGGAGCGGGGGACCCGCGATGCGAGCCCCCAGGGATGGGTTCACGGCGTGTCCCGGAATGCCATACCCCACCCCTGACCGGACAATACTAAATCCACCCAAGCGCTCTACTGCCCACGCATAAAGAGCTTGTCGAGTTCGTCCAGGGACTGCAGCGCCCAAGTGGGGCGGCCGTGGTTGCACTGGCCGCTGCGCTCGGTGGCCTCCATATCCCGCAACAGGGCATTCATCTCCGGAACGGTCAGGCGGCGGTTGGCGCGCACCGAACCGTGACAGGCCATGGTCGAGAGCAGCTCGTTGATCCGCTGCTGAATCCGCTCACTGCTGCCGTACTCGATCAGATCCGAGAGCACATCCCGCACCAACTGCGCCACCGGGGCGCGGTTGAGCAGTGCCGGCACCTGGCGAACCAGAAGCGTCTCCGGGCCGGCGCGCTGTAACTCAAAGCCCAACTGAGTGAAGGTATCGGCGTGCTCCTCGGCACAGTCCGCCTCCTTCTGGCTCACCGCAATGCTCTCCGGCACCAGCAGCGGCTGGGTCTGCAGGCCACCTTGGCCAAACGCGGACTTCATCCGCTCGTACGTGATGCGTTCATGGGCCGCGTGCATATCGACGATGATCAGCCCCTGGGCGTTCTCCGCCAGAATATAAATGCCCTTGAGCTGGGCAATGGCATAACCCAGCGGCGGCACCTCGCCATCCTCAGACTCCGGCATCGGTGTAGGCGCCGACGGAGCCGCTGCCCCACCGTACTGGCCCTGGTAGCCGGCACCGCCATTAAACGGCTGATGCAGGCTGCCGTACTGGCGCATCTGCTCCGCGACCGCGCCCGGGGCGGGCGCACCGGGGGGCTGATACCCGCCGGCCGGGTGACTGGCGGCGGCCAGGCCCATGGGCGCCTGGCGAAACTCGCCTGCGGCGGCTCCGCTCAGGGCTGGCTCGGGCGCATCGGTCTCCGACTCCAGACGATCCCCCGGGCGGACCTGAGCCAGGGCATGATGCAGGCTGCTGAAAATGAAGTCGTGCACCCGGCGGTTGTCCCGGAAGCGCACTTCGTGCTTGGTCGGGTGGACGTTGACATCCACGGTGGACGGGTCCACTTCCAGGTACAGCACAAACGCCGGGTGGCGTCCGTGATAGAGCACGTCCTGGTAAGCCTGACGGACTGCATGCCCGACCAGCTTGTCACGAATGGCCCGACCGTTGACGTAAAAATGCTGCAGGTCCGCCTGGCTGCGATTGAAGCTCGGCTGCGCCACCCACCCCCACAGGCGCAGTCCGGAGCGCTCGATATCAATGTGCAGCGCCTGCTCCATAAACGCCGGGCCGCACACCTGAGCCACCCGGCGCTCGCGCTCAATCTGGGTGCCGGCTTCACGCCAGCTGTAAACCGCACGGTTATTGTTGCGCAAGGTGAAGGCGACATCGAACCGGGACAGGGCCTGGCGCTTGATGACATCGTCCAGATGGTTGTATTCGGTCTTTTCCGTGCGCAGGAATTTGCGCCGGGCCGGGGTATTGAAAAACAGATCCCGCACTTCCACCGTGGTGCCTTTGGGGTGGGCAGCCGGCGCCAGCTCGGCCTGCATATCCCGCCCTTCGGCGGTGACCTGCCAACCGGCGCTCTCGTCGCTGGTATTACTGGTCAGGGTCAGGCGCGCCACGGAACTGATACTGGCCAGGGCCTCACCGCGGAACCCCAGGGTGGCCACCGCCTCAAGGTCATCCAGCTCGCGAATCTTGCTGGTGGCGTGGCGACTCAGGGCCAGGGGCAGATCGGATTTGTCGATACCACCGCCGTTGTCGCGCACTCGCATCAACTTGACGCCACCGTCCTCAACGTCCACTTCAACGCGGGTCGCGCCCGCGTCCAGACTATTTTCCAGCAGCTCCTTGATCACCGATGACGGGCGCTCCACCACCTCGCCGGCGGCGATCTGGTTGGCGAGGCGCGGGTTGAGCAATTGAATTCTAGACATGCATTCTCAATAGGGTTAAAGGCTGGCGTAGGCCAGCCGCGAGCCTCAGCTCGATGGAATTTTCAGTACCTGTCCGACCTGGATCACGTGACCGTTGAGGCCGTTTTCCCGCCGGATGGCATCCACACTGACGTTGTGCTGGCGGGCAATGGCGCTCAGGGTGTCTCCGCGACTGATGGTGTACTCCCGCGCATCTCCACCGCCCTGACGGCGGCTGGCCAGATAGGTGCCGGCCGGTGGCTGGCGTTCGAAGTAACGGCGTACCCCCTGCCCGATACGGTCCGCCATCTGCTGGCGATACTGGGCCGTGGCCAGTTTGCGCGCCTCACCGGGATTGGAGATAAAACCGGTCTCCACCAGAATGGACGGCACATCGGGCGATTTGAGCACGGCGAAGCCGGCCTGCTCGACCCGGGGTTTGTGCAACCGGGAGATGCCGCCCATAGACTCAAGCACCTCCTTACCTACCGTCAGACTCGAGTTGAGCGTCGCGGTCATGGACAGGTCCACCAGTACACCGGCCAGCACTTCGTCTTTGTCTTCCAGGCTGACACTGCCCACCCCGCCAATCAGGTCGGCCTCGTTTTCGCGTTCGGCCAGAAACCGGGCGGTCTCACTGGTGGCGCCGCTGCGCGACAGGGCGAACACCGAGCTGCCATTGGCCGACGGGTGGGTAAAGGCATCGGCGTGAATCGATACAAACAGGTCCGCCTGCATCTTACGGGCGATATTGCGTCGCTCCCGCAAGGGCACATAATAGTCGCCGGTGCGCACCAGTTTGGCCTCATAGCCGGGAATCCCATTGAGCTCCCGGACCAGCCGCTTGGCGATATCAAACACCACGTTTTTCTCGTACAGTTTGCCGGGGCCAATTGCCCCCGGATCCTCGCCCCCGTGGCCGGCATCCACGGCAATCACCACGTTCCGATCGCCGCTGGTTGTGGCAGGGGTTTTATCCGCGAGCGCTTCCGCCCGACTTTTTCCCTGATCGTGCAGATCGATTACCAGCCGGTCATTGGTGCCGGCGTGGCGCTTGAGCAGGAAACTCTTGGGGCGCACGGATTCTTTCAGGTCGAACACCACCCGCAGAGTGCCATCGCTGCGATGCGCACTGCGTACCCGCCGGATCGGGGTATCGTCCAGCGCGAGATCATCCAGGCTGGCCTTGAGCCGGGTATCGGCAACGTCGACGACCACCCGGCTGGGCGAACTCAGGGAGAACAGCTTGTGGTCCACCGGGCCGCTGAGATCGAACACCAACCGCGTGTGGTCCGGTGCGCGCCACAGACGGACACTATCCACATCCGCAGCGCTGAGCGGAAATGACCCACTACCCATCAGGAGCACCACCAGGGCCCACCGAGTCGCTTGTTGTCTCCAGGCTGTTTTCAAAGCGCTTTTCCCGACACGATTGTAGATTCCATAACGGACGGTCCGTCCCTCACACTATCGATTAATGGGGTCATTGATCACCCCGCTGGCGCTAGGTTCCCGCTCCGGGCATTTCGAGACCCGAAAAGTCGGCCCAGTGCTTCAGCCACTGCTCACCGAGCGATGTTCCACCCTGCAAGCGCGCGCGCCGGCCGCTTCCATCGACCGTCACTGTAACCCGCAGATCCGGTTCCGGCAAAACCCCGGCGCCCCGCTCTGGCCACTCGATGACGCACACGTCCCCGGCCTTAAAATAATCCCGGATCCCCATATATTCCAGCTCTTCGGGATCCCCGAGGCGATAGAGGTCAAAGTGATTCAGCGTCCGCCCGCCCAACTCATAGGGCTCCACCAGGGTATAGGTGGGACTCTTAACCGCACCTGAATGCCCCAGTCCGCGCAGGAGCCCGCGGCACAGCGTGGTTTTGCCCGCGCCTAGATTGCCCTCGAGAAACACCACCAGCCCGTTCGGCCACTCACGCAGCGCCTCTGCCAGGGAGGCACCCAGATCCAGCGTGGCGCTCTCATCGGCCAGGTAAACCGAACGATGGATCGGCTCAGACATGGCCCGGCTCCGCCTGCAACAATTGGCATAGTGCAGGGATCAGATCCGTGGCCAGCAGGCTGCGCTCGCCCCAGTCACCTACCGCCAGATCCGCCGCTTCCGCGTGCAGTCCCGCACCCAATGCTGCCGCCCGATCCACACTCAACCCCTGCGCCAGAAGGCCGCCCAGGATGCCGCTCAGTACATCCCCCATACCGCCGGAGGCCATGCCGGGGTTACCGGCACTGATCACTTCGAGCGGGCCCTCGGGTGTCGCCACCAGCGATCCTGACCCCTTGAGGATGACGGCGCCGCCGAAACGCTTTTGTAAGGCGGCGACGGCCGCAAAGCGATCGCGTTGCACCTCGCTGGTGACGCTCTGCAACAAGCGCGCCGCCTCGCCGGGGTGCGGCGTCAAAACCCAGTTATCCCGAGCCTCGGCCACGGCGGGCCGCTGCGCCGCCAGCAGATTGAGGGCATCGGCATCAAGGACGAGCGGCAGACCGGATTGGAGAGCCTGCTGCAACATCTGTTCTGACCAGGGCGACTGCCCCAGGCCTGGGCCGACCACCAGCACGGTGGGTCGCGCCAACCAGGGTTCCAGTTCCTGCCCCGAAGTCACCCCGCAGACCATGATTTCCGGACAACGGGTCAGCGCCGGTGCCACATGTTCGGGACGAGTCGCCAGACTGACCAGACCGGCACCGGTTCGAGCCGCCGCCTCGGCGGCCATAATGGCCGCGCCGCCATAGCCGGTGTCACCGCCAATAATCATGACGTGGCCGAAATCGCCCTTGTGGGCATCCACAGCGCGGGCCGGCAGGGCAGCCAGCGCCTCGGCCAGCTCAAACCGGTGGCACTCACCGGGCACCTCCGCGTATACGGCCTCGGGTACCCCCAGGCCGGCAAACACCAACTCCCCGCACAGAGCGAGCCCACGCCCCGTCAGCAGGCCTCGTTTGGCGCCGATGAAGGTCACCGTCAGGGCCGCGCGCACCGCCGTTCCCATTTCCGTTCCGGTATCCGCGTTGAGCCCCGAGGGAACATCCACCGCCAGTACCGGCAAAGCGGATTGATTGATCTGCGCAATCGCCTCGGCATAGGTCGGTCGCACCTCACCGCTGATACCCGTGCCCAGCAGCGCATCGACAATAACGCCCTCCTCGGGCCCGCGTTCTGGTAGGGCATTGACGTCTACGCCTTCCTGCAACGCATAATCCCGTGCCTCGGCCGCTTCTCCGGTGAGTTTTTGCGGATCACCCACGGCGATCACCCGAACCGGAATGCGATGCTGGGCGGCCAGGCCGGCGATGACATAGCCGTCCCCGGCATTGTTTCCGCCGCCGCAGTAAACCGTGATGGCGGCGGGACCAGGAAAGCGTTGCAGCAGTTGCTCAAAGGCGGCTCGCCCGGCCCGTTTCATCAACTGAGCACCCGGAATACCACTGGCAATGGCCCGCTTATCCAGGTGCCGGGTTTGTTCAGCGGTGTACAGAGTGCGGGGAAATTCTGGCGCGTCGACCGACGTCAATTTCATAGAATCCTCAATTTGGTCGCGATATCTGGCAGAATTATACGCGAACTCACCGGAATCCCGTAACGATCTATGCCGCACTCCGTGGACTTTCAACAACTCGCCGACGACATCAAACTGTGGGGGCGGGAGCTGGGCTTTCAGCAGGTGGGCATTACCGATACCCACCTGCAGGAGAGTGAGGCGCGACTGAAGCAGTGGCTCGAGCGCGGCCACCACGGCACCATGAACTGGTTTACCGCCCACGGCGACAAACGCTCCCGGCCACCGGAGCTGCACCCCGGCACCATCCGGGTCATTTCGGTGCGGATGGATTACCTCCCGGCCGATACCGATCAGATCAAGATCCTGAAAGACCCCACCAAAGCCTACATTTCCCGCTACGCGCTGGGTCGGGATTACCACAAACTGATTCGCAAACGCCTGGCGACCCTGGCCAAGAAAATCGAGGCCGCCCTTCCCCCGGAACTGATAGAAGGCCAGCAGCGGCCCTTTGTGGACAGCGCCCCGGTGATGGAGAAACCCTTGGCGGACAAAGCCGGGCTGGGTTGGACGGGAAAGCACACCCTGATCCTGAACAGCGAGGCGGGCAGCTGGTTTTTCCTCGGAGAACTATTCACCTACCTGCCACTGCCGGTGGATCGATCCGAGCAACCCAACCAGTGCGGCACCTGCAGCGCCTGCCTGCAGGTGTGCCCCACCGACGCCTTCCCCGAGCCCTACACCCTGGACGCCCGCCGCTGCATTTCGTACCTCACCATTGAACAGAAGGGACCGATTCCCGAGGAATTTCGCGAGCCCATGGGCAACCGGGTGTTCGGCTGTGATGACTGTCAGGCGGTGTGCCCCTGGAACCGCTATGCCCAGCACACCCGGGAACGGGATTTCTCCCCCCGGCACGATCTGGACCGGCAGGACCTGTTGACGCTGTTTCAGTGGACCGAAGCGGAGTTTCTGACCCGCACAGAGGGCTCGGCCATCCGCCGAACAGGCTACGAGGGCTGGCTGCGCAACCTGGCGGTAGGCCTGGGCAATGCGCCCTCCGATCCGGGCATCATCGCGGCGCTAGAAGCCAAGCGGCCCCTGGCCAGCCCGATGGTCCAGGAGCATATTGACTGGGCCCTTCAGCAGCAGGCTCGACCCAACCGCCGCCGCAAGCGGAAAATTCGCCGAAAGCGCGAATCATAGGTAAAAACAGCGTTATAACAGGGATTTAGATTATAACTATTAGCGCTATTGGCCCGATCACCCTGTTAATTTGAGTGATAAACGTGAATAATACGCACCCTTTTTTGAAAACATTGACGATAAAGCGCGTACCGACGTCCGGGCGCCAATAATGACCATCACCCACATCAACCCGAGAGACAGGTAGCAGACTCTATGAAAGAGAAATCCGATATCGGCCTGGTTGGCCTCGCCGTGATGGGCGAGAACCTGATTCTGAACATGGCCAGCAAAGGCTATACCGTGACCGCGTACAACCGCTCCACCGATAAGGTGGAAAAGTTCGTCAATGGGCGCGCCAAAGGCAAAACCATTCGCGGCGCCTCCTCGGTTGAAGAGCTGGTGCAGTCCCTGGCCAAGCCGCGCAAAATCATGTTGATGGTCAAGGCCGGACAGGCGGTAGACGACTTTATCGAGCAGTTGATCCCGCACCTGGACAAGGGCGACATCATCATCGACGGCGGCAACACGCACTACCCCGACACCAACCGTCGCACCGAATACCTGGAAAGCAAAGGCCTGCTGTTTATCGGCACCGGCGTTTCCGGTGGCGAAGAGGGTGCCCTGACCGGCCCGTCCATCATGCCCGGTGGTTCTCCGGCGGCCTGGGAGCACGTCAAGCCCATCTTCCAGGACATCGCCGCCAAAGTGGACGATGGCAGCCCCTGCTGCGACTGGGTTGGCGAAGCCGGCGCCGGCCACTTTGTGAAAATGGTCCACAACGGCATCGAATACGGTGACATGCAGCTGATCTGCGAAGCCTATCAGTTAATGAAAGACCTGGTGGGCATGACCCACGATGAAATGCACGAAGTGTTCGCCGAGTGGAACGAAGGTGAGCTGAACAGCTACCTGGTAGAAATTACCCGCGACATCCTCGCCTATAAAGAAGACGGCGAGCCGCTGGTTGAAAAGATTCTGGACAAAGCCGGCCAGAAAGGCACCGGCAAGTGGACCGGCATCATCGCCCTGGACATGGGTATTCCCCTGACCCTGATCGGTGAAGCGGTCTTTGCCCGTTGCCTGTCCGCCCAGAAAGACGAGCGCGTGGAAGCGTCCAAAGTACTGAATGGTCCGAAAGTGAAGTTCGAGGGCGACAAGAAAGCCTTTGTGGACGACCTGCGTCAGGCACTGCTGGCGGCCAAGATGATTTCCTACGCCCAGGGTTACGCCCTGATGCGCGAAGCGGCGAAGGAATTCGGCTGGCATCTGAACTACGGTGGCATCGCCCTGATGTGGCGCGGTGGCTGCATCATCCGCTCCGGATTCCTGGACAACATCAAGCACGCCTTCGACAAGAATGGCGATCTGAAGAACCTGCTGATGGATGACTACTTCAACGGTAAAATTGATGCCGCTCAGGACGGCTGGCGCCGCGTGGCCGCTACCGCGATCACCAGCGGTATTCCGGCCCCGGCCATTACCGCCGCCCTGAACTACTTCGACGGCTACCGCTGTGAGCGTCTGCCAGCAAACCTGCTTCAGGCCCAGCGGGACTACTTCGGTGCCCACACCTACGAGCGGGTCGACAAGCCCCGGGGTGAGCACTTCCACACCAACTGGACCGGACGTGGTGGGGATACGGCGTCTTCCACCTATAACGTTTAAGTCCCGTTTGGGTTACGGCGGATGCGGCCTTTGGCCTTATCCGCCCTACACGACCCTCTAAGCTATGCGTAGGGCGGGTAAGCGCGAAGCGCGCACCCGCCGTTACCGCACTTCATTCCACCACTCAACTCAACCCTCACTCCATCCGAAAAAACGTCTCCCGGTAATGCTTTAATTCCTCAATCGAGTCCTTGATATCGTCCAGGGCCAGATGTGCCCCACTCTTCTTGACCCCCTCGGCCACCTCCGGCCGCCAGCGCCGGGCCAGCTCCTTCACCGTCGACACATCCAGATTCCGGTAGTGAAAATAACGCTCCAGCCTGGGCATACCGCGCACCAGAAAGCGCCGGTCCTGGCAGATGGAATTACCGCACATGGGCGACTTGCCCGCCGGTACCCATTGCTCCAGAAAGGCGATGGTCTGGGCCTGGGCCTCTTCCAGAGAAATGTTGCTGTCTTTCACCCGCTGGGTCAGGCCGGACTGGCCGTGCTGCCTGGTGTTCCAGTCGTCCATGGCCGCCAGTGCCGAATCCGGCTGGTGAATGGCGTACACCGGCCCCTCGGCCAGTACATTCAGATGGGCATCGGTCACAATGGTCGCAATTTCGATGATCACATCCGAATCCGGGTCCAGCCCGGTCATCTCCAGATCGATCCAGATCAGGTTGTTTTCATTGGGTGTGGCAGCATTTGACATACAATCGGTTCCTAGAGCGTGTTTGACGCGAGACTTTATCCAGACAGATAGGGCACAATGCCCGTAATCGCCACCAAGATTAACCCGCAGGCCCGCCGGGAACAACCGGCCGCCTCATTACCGCGCGGAGAACACACGCCCTGCATGAGTAAACGCAAACTGACCCGTCGCCAGAACTGGCGCATCCAGAAGATCCAGGAAGAACGCCAGGCCCGTGCCCAACGCAAACAGTCGGGCCCCATGGAGGATCTGGATGAAAACGCCCTGGGGGCGGAACAGGAAGGGTTGGTGGTGACTCACTTCGGTACTCTGGTGCTGGTGGAGGCCAACGGCGAGCGCAAACGCTGCCACTTTCGCAGCAACCTGGGCTCTCTGGTGACGGGCGACCAGGTCGTCTGGCGCGACGGTTCACCCTACGGTGTGGTGGAAGCGGTCATGCCGCGACGCTCCGAGCTGTGCCGCCCGGATCCCTACGGTGACCTGAAAACCGTCGCCGCCAATATAGACCGGGCGCTGATCGTGATTGCACCCTACCCCGAGCCCCACTTCAGTCTTGTGGATCGCTACCTGGTGGCCGCCGAAGCCAGCGATATCACCCCGGCGCTGGTGATCAACAAGTGCGATGCGATTGATGCCCGTATTGTCGACAAGATCAAACGGATGGAATCCCTCTATCGCAGCCTGGGGTATTGGGTCGTGCGAGTCTCCGCCGAGACCGGCGAGGGTATGGACGCGCTGGCCGACTACCTCAAGGACTTCACCAGCGTATTTGTCGGCCAGTCCGGGGTTGGCAAGTCTTCACTGACCAACTACCTGTTGCCGGACGCCGACCTGCGTGTGGGCGAACTCTCCGAGCGTCAGACCGGCAGTCACACCACCACCAATGCCGAGCTGTTCCATTTTCCCGGGGGCGGCCAGTTGATTGATTCCCCGGGGGTGCGGGAGTTCGGGCTCTGGCACATGAGTCGAGATCAGGTACTGGAGAACTTCATCGAGTTTCGTCCTCATCTGGGGCACTGCAAATTCCGCGACTGCGCCCATCAGGGCGAGCCGGGCTGCGCCCTGGAGAAAGCCCTTGAATCCGGCGAGATCAGCCCTCAACGAATGAGTAGTTGTGAACAGATTCTCGACAGTTTGAACTCACCACGCGGCTGAATGCGACAAAGTCCGCATTTTACTATTGAGTCCCGCGTATTCGGCGTTATGCTAACTGAAGACCATGCAGTAACCCGATGCAGTAACCAAAGGAATTTCACTATGGCCGACCTGCCACTGATCATCGAACCCGCTGACCTCGCTCAGCTGCTGAAACAACCGCCGGAAAACCTGCGCATTGTGGATCTGTGCAGCGAACCGAGCTATCAGCACGGTCACGTCGAAGGGGCCCTGCACATTCCACCGCAAATGCTGTTGAGCAATATCCCGCCCGCCCCGGGGCGCATCGCCAGCGTGGAGCAGCTCAATCGGCTGTTTTCCTACCTGGGTCTGACCCCCGATACGCACTTTGTCGTCTACGACGATGAAGGCGGCGGTTGGGCCGGACGCTTTATCTGGACCCTGGACGCCATCGGGCACAAGCATTACTCCTATCTCAATGGAGGGCTGCAGGCCTGGAAGAGCGATGAGCTGCCCCTGAGCCGGGAGATTCCGCAACCGCCCTTTACCGAAGCCCACGTCAGTCTCGACCCGAGCGTTGTGGTGGAAATTCCGGATATCCTCGAGGCGCTGGAAGATCCAAATTTTGTCGTCTGGGATGCCCGGGGACCGTCTGAATACCGGGGCGAAAAAGTGCTCGCCCAAAAGGGGGGGCATATCCCCGGCGCCGTGAATGTGGAGTGGACTCAGTTGATGGACCATCGCAACGGCCTGCGTATCCGCCCCGACGCCGAAGCCTTTCTGGCCGAACAGGGGCTGACCAAAGACAAACGCATTGTCACCCACTGCCAGAGCCATCATCGCTCGGGCTTTACTTATCTGGTCGGCAAGTCGCTCGGCTTTGACATCAAGGGCTATCACGGCTCCTGGTCCGAGTGGGGCAACCATCCCGACACCCCTGTGGAAATCTGATTGAATGTCACGACTGCTCATTGTTGTTGAGTCCGCCCAGGACTGGGCACCCTACTTCCCCAGTGAGCAGGTAATCACCTTTGATGATTACCTGCAGCTGCCGCCGGCGAAAACCAATCGCACCCGGGTCATCAACCTGTGTCGCAAATTCAGCTACCTGAGCAAAGGTTACTACTGCTCGCTGCTGGCGGAAGCCCGGGGGCACTCGGTGATTCCGTCGGTGAAAACCCTGAACGATCTGCGCAATCACAGCAGTTTTTCAGTGATTGCCGAGCAGCTCCACAGCCAGGCCGACAAGTTTCTCACCAAGCTGGCCAATCGCGAGACGAGTACCTTCGAGTTCTGGGTGTTCTTCGGAGAAAGCAGCGTGCCGGAACTGAAAAAGCTTGCCCGGGAACTGTTTGAGCAACAGCCCTGCCCGATTCTCAAGGTCGAACTGAACTGGCGCGGCGGTTGGCGCATCAACAGCCTCAAGGTGGCGCCGGTGCATACCCTGACCGAGCCGGAGCAGGAAGCCTTTGCCAACGCCCTGGATCGTTTCAGTGCGCAACTGTGGCGCAAACCCAAAGCCCAGAAGGTCAGCCGTTACGAAATGGCCATTCTGGTCAACCCGGATGAGAAGCTGCCTCCCAGCGACGACAAAGCGCTGAAGAAATTTGTGAAAGCGGGTAACCGGCTGGGCATCAATGTCGACTTCATCGGCCGCAAGGACATCCGCAAGCTACCCGAATACGACATGCTGTTTATTCGGGAAACCACCAATATTGACCACCACACCTTTCAGTTCGCCTGCCGGGCCGAGGCCGAGGGGCTCGCGGTGATTGACGATCCGCAGTCCATCATCCGTTGTACCAACAAGGTGTACCTGGCCGATCTGTTCAACGCCCGCAAGGTGGATACCCCCACCACCCGGCTGATTTCCACCCGCTCCAAAGCCGCGCTCGATAAAGTCGCCGCCGAGCTGGGCTTCCCCATGATCGTCAAAATCCCGGACGGGTCATTCTCCCGGGGCATGGTCAAGGTGGAAGACCGGGAAGGATTGGACCGGGCCGTTACCGAGCTGTTGAAACAGTCCGCCCTGCTGCTCGCCCAGGAGTTCATGTACACCGATTATGACTGGCGCGTTGGCGTTCTGAACGGCAAGCCGCTGTACGCCTGTAAATACTACATGGCCGGCGGTCACTGGCAGATTTACGATCACAACAACACCGTAGATCCCTCCGGGGGCTATCAGACCATGCCGACCTATGAGGTGCCGCGCAAAGTCATCGACACCGCGATCAAGGCGGCGGGACTGATCGGCAAGGGACTCTACGGCGTGGATCTGAAGCAGAGCGGCAAGCGGGTGGTGGTGATTGAGGTGAACGACAACCCGAGTATCGATGCCGGGGTGGAGGATGAATTTATCGGCGATGAACTCTACAACCTGATCATGCAGGAGTTCATCAATCGGGTGCAGACCATCCGCCGCTTGCGCGAGGCGCTGTAAGCGCCCCTGGTCAACGTTAAGGCAGCATGAGGGTCAGGGTCTCGTCGGCGATCAGTTGGCCGTCAATGGCCAGGGTAATGCGCCAGGGACCCTGCTTGTTCTCTACCGGCTTCCAGATGGTATCGCCGATAAAGAAATCCCAGTCGTTCTGTTTGATATACACCTCACCGTCGAAGGGTGGCAGGGGGTTGCCGTCTTCATCGGGAATATTCGGGTGGTAGATGCAATACTGCAGCTTGCGGTTTTTGGCTTTTTTGATATTGACGATGTAGCCGAATTCGATATCCAGCTCGCAGGGGATGTCCCGCGTCATTTTGATCAGCTGCGGCAGCTCCTTGGAGTTGGGATCCAGCGGGGTATAGACGCCCCAACTGCGCAGTTTGACTTCCGGTTTTTTCTTGGCCATGGCACCCGAGTAATGGTTGGTTCAAAACCCGAATTGTACCATGGGTGGTTTCAGGGTTTTCGGTTCGTTATTGGGCCTCTGTATCATCACGCCCGGTCAGGTGAGGGGAAGCCCTTCCAAGACACGCCGTAAATACGGTCCCCTTCGCGCTCCCGGCGCTTCGGGACACTTCCCACATCCATGTGGGGCGTCCATGTAGGCTCGAATCGCGGGTCCCCCGCTCCACGGTCTTGGAAGGGCTTCCCCTCACCTGACCTCATCAGGAGAACGACCTTGGGCAAAGGTACCGTAGGGAGGAGTAAGACAACGGCGGATGCGCTGCGCTTATCCGCCCTACGCAACCTGCACTGCTATCCGTAGGGCGGATAAGGTCGAAGACCGCATCCGCCGTTACCCAAGTTGTCGCAGCCAATAGGTGCTAGCTCCCGAAACGATACGCTGCTGCCGCGGAGGCTGGGTATACCCAGGCGGAGCACTCCGGTACGAAGCGCTTGCCCAAAACACCCTCCGACCATTCAGCTCTGCCTTTTAGGAGAGAACCAACAACCGATCCCCCGCATTGACTGATTGACCTTCGGCGCGGGAGAGAGAATCCACAACCCCCGCCTCCGGCGCTACCACCTCAATCTCCATTTTCATCGACTCGAGAATGCACACCACATCTCCGGCCTTCACCTTATCGCCGGGTTTGACCATGAACTGCCAGATATTCCCGGCCACATGACTTTCCACCGCCGTGGCGCCCTCGGGCAACGCGTCCACCTGTTCTTCGGCCGCCTCCTGACCACTGGTGTCGAAATTCATCTGACCGTTATCGATCCAGCGCTGAAGCTCCTCGTTGAACGCACCATTGCGCTTCTTGACGAAGGCATCAATCTCCGACTGGTGCTGCTCGATGAATGCCTCGTAGTCGCTCAGCTTGAAAGTGGTTTCTTCAATGCGCAGCGGGTATTGGCCCTTCGGGAAGTCCCTGCGAATCTGTTGCAGCTCTTCATGGCTGACTTCATAGAAGCGAATCTGGTCGAAGAAGCGCAGCAGCCAGGGGTTGGTGAACTCCCGGGTTTTTCGGTAGCGGTTCCACATCTGCAGCGTGCGGCCGACGAACTGATAACCGCCCGGCCCTTCCATGCCGTAAACGCACAGGTAGGATCCGCCGATGCCCACCGAGTTTTCTGCGGTCCAGGTGCGCGCGGGGTTGTACTTGGTGGTCACCAAACGGTGCCGTGGGTCCAGGGGTGTGGCCACGGGCGCGCCCAAATAGACATCACCCAGCCCCATGACCACATAGCTGGCCTCGAACAGAATCTTCTTCACTTCATCGATGGAGTCCAGACCGTTGATGCGCCGGATAAACTCAATGTTGTCCGGGCACCAGGGGGCGTCCTTGCGCACCGACTGCATGTACTTTTCCGCTGCCTGACGACAGGCCGGGTCATCCCAGCTCAGGGGCAGATGAACAATGCGCGAGGGCACTTCCAGCTCGTCGATGTTCTGTAACTTGTGTTCGGCTTTTTCCAGCAGGTCGAGCAGCCGGTCTGTCGACAACTGCTGGCTTTCATAGTGGATCTGCAAAGAGCGGATGCCCGGAGTCATTTCCATAATGCCGTCAACGCCCTGCTCCTGCAGAAAGAGCATCAATGCGTGCGCCCGGAAGCGCAGACGGATATCCAGCTGCAGAGGCCCGTATTCCACCAGCAGATATTTGTCGCCGGACGGTCGATAGACCACCGGCACGCCGGTCTCGTCACCGGAGAGGGTTTTGAGCACCGGAGTCCGGGCAATCAGCTCGCCGATGGCCAAAGGCTGCGCCGGTTCACTCTCGGTCGAGTCCAGTTGCGCCAGTTGGGTCTGTTGTTCCCGCTCCAGGCGATTGGCATCGGCCAGACTCACCGGGACGAACTGCAATTTGTCTCCCGCTTTCAGCTGACCGAGTTTCCACAGGTCGGCCGCGATCACGGTCACCGGGCAGACAAAGCCACCCAGGGACGGACCATCGGGGCCCAGGATCACCGGCATGTCCCCGGTAAAATCCACCGTGCCGATGGCGTAGGCGTTGTCGTGAATATTGGACGGGTGGAGCCCGGCTTCACCGCCGTCGGAGCGGGCCCACTCGGGTTTGGGACCGATCAGGCGGATGCCCGTGCGACTGGAGTTGTAATGCACTTCCCAGCGATGCTGGAAAAAGGTGCGCATATCCTGTTCGGTAAAGAAATCCGGGGCGCCGTGAGGCCCGTAGATGACCCGCAACTGCCAGTTGCCGTCAATATCCGGGCGCAGGGCCTCCGGTGCCCTGGAGCTCTGCTCCGACAGTGGTTGTTCCACCAGATGCAATACATCACCGGTGCGCAACGCCCGTCCGGCAAATCCGCCAAACTGCCCGAGGGTAAAGGTGGACTTCGACCCCAGGTAATCCGCACACTGAATGCCTCCGGCCACCATCAGATAAGCGCGCGCGCCGCTGGCTACGACTTTTCCGATGGTCAATACCTGCCCCGGCTCGGCGCGCACCACCTGGCAAAACAGAACCGGTTGATCGTCCAGGGTCGCGTGCAAGGCCGCACCTGCGAGAACAAAATCCGTGGCGGTATTGAACTTCAGAGTCGGGCCGTTGAGGGTAATCTCCAGGCCGGCGGTGCCTTCGGGGTTACCCAGCAGACGGTTACCCAGGCGCAGTGAATAATTGTCGAAAGGACCCGAGGGCGGCACCCCGATATCCCAGTAGCCGACCCGTCCTGGAAAATCCTGCACAGTGGTCATGGTGCCCGGTGCCAGTACGTCCATCGTGTGCGGCTGATACGCCAGATCATTCAGAAACCGGGTGTGCACTTCACCGGCGTGGAACTCGGGCGTCGCGATAATACGGCGCACGTAATCGCCATTGGTTTCGATGCCCTCCAGGGTGGTTTGGGCCAATACCTGGTCCAGCGCATCGATGGCCCGGGCGCGATCGTCCTGCCAGACGATCACCTTGGCGAGCATGGGGTCGAAGTACGGCGAAACCGTCAGGCCGGCTTCCACCCAGGTATCGATCCGCAGCGCCTGGCCATCCGCCGGGGGAAAGTCCACGGCGCTCAGCAAGCCCGCGCTGGGCTGGAAATTTTTGTTGGCGTCTTCGGCGTAGAGGCGCGCCTGCAGCGCATGCCCCCGGGGCTTCAGCGAGGCTCCCAGTGGCTTGATATCCCCCAGCTCTCCGGCGGCCTGGCGCAGCATCCAGGCCACCAGGTCCACGTCATAGACCTGCTCGGTCACGCCGTGCTCTACCTGCAGGCGAGTGTTCACTTCCAGAAAGTAGAAGGTGTTTTCACCGGCGTCGTAAATGAACTCCACGGTGCCCGCGTTGCGGTAGTGCACGGCTTCGGCCAGGCGCACGGCGGTGTCGTGCAGCTGTTTGCGCACGGTGTCGGGAATGTTCGGCGCGGGGCACTCTTCGACCACTTTCTGGTTGCGGCGCTGGGAAGAGCAGTCTCGTTCGCCCAGGGCGACGGCGTTACCTTGACCGTCGCCAAATACCTGCACTTCGATATGGCGGGCGGTTTCAATGTATTTTTCGACAAACAGACCATCGTTGGAGAAGTTGTTGGCGCTCAGGCGTTTGACGCTGTCGAAGGCTTTGCGCAGCTCGGCTTCGCTGTAGCAGGTCTGCATTCCGATGCCGCCACCGCCGGCGGTACTTTTCAGGATGACCGGGTAGCCGATGTGCTCCGCCGAGGTGACGGCTTCTTCCAGGTCTTTGAGCAGGCCGGTGCCCGGTAGCAGGGGAACCTTGTTTTCTTCGGCCAGGGCGCGGGCGGTGTGTTTAAGGCCGAAGGCGTTCATCTGTTCGGGGGTGGGCCCGACGAAGGCGACACCGCGCTGTTCGCAGGCGCGGACGAAGTCGGGGTTTTCGCTCAGGAAGCCGTAGCCGGGGTGTACGGCCTGGGCGCCACTCTGCTCGATGACGGCGAAGAGTTTTTCCTGGTTGAGGTAGGTCTCGGTGGCGGCGCCTTCGCCTAACGAGTAGGCGTCGTCTGCCAGGGTGACGTGGAGTGAGTCGGCGTCGGCTTCGGCGTAGACGGCGACGGAGCCGATGCCGAGTTCTTTGAGGGTGCGGATGATGCGCACGGCGATGGCGCCGCGATTGGCGATCAGGACTTTGTTGAACATCGCATGGTCTCTCGATGTCGGTGCGGGTCGTCCCGCTGGATTCGTTGCCCTACCGGGTCGTCCCGATGAGGCTATATACAGGTCTGGAGGCTTTCAGTTGAGTCCGGTCTGGAGCGGGTACAACGATTCAAGACACGCCGTAAATACATGATGTGCATGGATGCACGAA
>NZ_DFTP01000103.1:112624-112951 GCF_002381585.1 Marinimicrobium sp. UBA4209 | reverse complement strand
GCCGGTCCCCGGCTCCACGGTCTTGAATCGTTGTACCCGCTCCAGACCTCCGTGCCAGCGGAAGTTTGCGTAGGGCGGATAAGCCGCAGGCGCATCCGCCGTAACCCAACGTCCCCCCTAATCCCAAACCAACACCTCAATCGGCGTCGGATCATACCCATTACACGGGTTATTCAACTGCGGACAATTGGAAATCAACACAATGGTGTCCATCTGGGCCTTCAGCTCCACATATTTTCCGGGCGCCGAGATGCCATCTTCGAACGTCAATCCACCGTCCGGGGTGATGGGCACGTTCATGAAGAAGTTGATGTTGTGGGTGATGTC